>NZ_WPAG02000001.1 GCF_013602415.1 Rhodococcus sp. B50
GTGGAGCAACACCCCCAAGGGAATGACAGTCCGAAGCAGTTGCCCGAGGAACGGTGGTTCAAGCGCGTCCTCGTTGGAGTGGGCTTTTTCGTCACCGTGTTTGCGGTGGTGTTCGTGGTGGTGACTTTGGTCAAGTCCAATCGAAGTCCGCAGGACATAACCTCGAACTGGTTCGTGGCGTGGGGTACTTGGGCGGGTGGCCTGGGTACGGCGGCAGCCTTCCTGATTGCAGCGTTCAGCCTCATGGTCTCCAGCGCGCACGCACGGTCCGATCGCCAACACGATGCAATGGCTCGCGAGGACGATCACATGGCGCAGGCTCGACTCTTGAGCATCTACAAGGATGTGGGCAAGGACTCACTCTCGTCGTTGCCCACGTATCTGATCGAGAATCAGAGCAATGCGCGATTCTTCGATGTAACGGTCCGAGAAGTTTCTTCCGGTAACGGAACTGCCGACATTGAGAAGAGAACATCTGAGCTGGCGAAAAAAGATCTGCGGTTCGGGGAAAATATCCCAGACGGGATAACTCTCCACTCCCATCAGGACCACACCGCCCCTTACACTCGGCATACCATTGTGAGGGTCCACACGACCGATGCCGAAAGCATCGATTTCGCTGTCGAGTACACCGATGCCAAGGGGCGACGGTGGCGTCAGAGCCTCGATGGAAGAATCAAACGTATCTACACGCCCAGGGCTGTGTCTATTCCATCCTCCGGCAGAGGACCGTTCGATTCGGCCACGAGCGCCCTGCCGTACGCAGCGGCATGGGGGGTGGCTCCCTCCCTGGGAGACGCAGTTGAAGAGAAACTACCTTCTTACCAGCGTCCGCCATTGCTGACAGACAAGGACTTCCTGACGGTGGTCACCTCCCTCGCAACATCCCCGATAAACGGTTGGAAGCGTGTTGAGCGCATCAAGGAGGTCAAGACCGATGACTTCCCAAGCGGCGAGCGACACATCTCTGTGACTTACAGTCCGATATTTCCTATATGGCCTTTGTACTTTCGGGAAAAGATGACCGAATCCGGACTGAGTTTCATCAGTGCAACATTTGCCGATAAATTCCGATTTAACTCCCATGTTGAGGTGTTTCGTAGTCTCTCAGATTCTAATGCCGCGGATCTAAATAATGTCGTAGACGACGCGATCGGGTATGCCAACGATCAATTCGAAGCAAATGCCCTGGCGGCGGCGCACCGGGCACTTAATCCCGGAGACAGCCACAAGCAATTGTCTGAATCCGCTCCAGATTGCTAGACATAGTGAGTCCCGCATCTTTGGGACGAACCCTGCCCCGACCAGATCCATGCGCATTCGCGGGGTCAGTTGCGGGCGAGCTCGGCCTCTTCCCGGGCACGTCGCAGGGTCGCGTACATCGCGGAGCGCGACAGGCCGCTGATCTCGCAGAGCTGGGCGGCGGTGTACTCACCGGATTCGTAGTCGGCGAGCAGACGTTTGCGCTGCAGGGCGGACAGCTTCGGCTGCTTGCCCTTGAGTCGGCCGGCCTTTTTCGCTTCGGCCATGCCTTCGCGGGTGCGGGCTCGGATGAGGTCGGATTCGAACTCGGCCATCAGCGACAACATGCCGAAGAACAGCTTGCCGGTGGGATCAGTCGGGTCGTGGACGGAGCCGCCGATGCTCAGGCGGGTGCCTTTGGCCTCGAGTTCGTCGGCAATCGCCCGGAGGTCGACGGCGGAGCGGCCGAGGCGGTCGAGTTTGGCGACGACGAGGGTGTCGCCTTCGCGGCAGGCGGCGAGTGCTTCGCGCAGGCCGGGTCGGTGTCGGTTGCGGCCGGTGTAGCCCTTGTCGGTGTAGATCCGCTCGTCGGGGACTCCGAGGCGTTTGAGGGCTGTGCGTTGCGCTCGCAGATCTTGGCCCGCGGTGCTGCATCGGGCATAGCCGATCAGGATTCCGTCCATGAGACGACGATAGTGCTGTTTGGGTCAGCTATACGAGACCGACATGCAGGACGGTTAAACAGGACGGTCGGACGGCCGCCTTCCCCAGGACACGATCGAGTGCCGGGCCACTTCGCAGTGTGCTGTTTGAGGATCGTCAAACAGCACACCCTTTCTCGATGAAGCGCTTTGGACGTTTTCACCACATCCTGATCTAGCGTCATAATTCTATGACACAACTTCTCACGTGCTCACTTGACATCAACATTTACCATTGGATTTATATCGCAACGATGGGTGGATGACGATGAGTTGGCAGACAGTGGACGGCGAGCATGAGGGACATGCCTCGATCGAGGTCCCGGCCGGGCGTCGAGTGACCGAGATACGGGGCGACAATCTCGTCCTCGACGACGGAAACATGGTGAGTATTTCGGAAACCGTCGGGTGGCTGGCACGGTGCTCATGCGGCTGGAAGGCTCCGTTGATGATTCGCCGCCTGGCAGATCGTTCCGCGACGCCTGCGCCCGATCAGGTGTATGACCCAGAAGGTGGACCTGCTCCCAAGTGGGTAGAGGACAGTTGCCACACCGAGTGGCTTGAGCATGTCCGGCCACCCAGTCTTGAAGCAGTGAAGCGGACCTCGCGTGAAGCGCAGGCGGCCGGCCGTAGGCTGGATGAAGCTGTGGCGGTCGCTCGAGCGTGTGGGTCGTCCTGGGCTGACATTGGCGAGGCTGTCGGGATCAGCAGGCAGTCTGCTTACACCCGGTGGCGGCGGTTCGACAATGTGAATCAGTAGTTATGGACGCGACGGGCACCGCGATGTGGACGTCCCTTATCTACAGTCCTGACTGTGCCCGTCCAAGCGAACTCGGCGCAGCTCGCAGGCACACGAGTTGCAGCAGACGGTCTCGACCGCATCTGCTGCGGTTTCGGTGGTCCAACCCGCAGTTGGCGTTTCGACCTTATGACCACCGTCTGTCATCCCGATAGCGGACGGATCACCGCCCGCTTCGCCAGCGTCGCCGAACACTACGACGTGACCGCGTCGATCTGCCCATCTCGGGCCGGCAACCGCAAGGACGTCGTCGAGAAGTCGAACCACACTGCCGCTGGGATGGCGCACCCTGCCCGACGACGGGGTCCTTCTTACGGCAACGACACCAGCATCAAGCTCGGATCTTCACGTTGTCTCCTGCACTCCATTTCCGGAAGAGCCGGATTGTCCGCAACCAAAGTAATGTTTTGGGCAACAGCCGACGAACCATTGGGAACTGCTCCGACAGTGTGACCAAGAACTACCGACGAGGATCCTGAGCGATGCCCGAAGAGACCCTTGACCTAACTCCCTCCCCCGGATCCTTGACGTGATCGCCGACGTCGACATGAAAGTCGAGGAGTGCCTCGCTGAGCTGATCGACAACGCGCTCGACGAGATCAACGCGGCCAAGCACGAGGACCCGGGTTTCGAGGGCCGGGTGGAGATCGATTTCCCTTCCGGCTCGAAAGTCCACACAGACTCGGTGATCAGCGTCACTGACTCGGGCCGGGGAATGTCGGTGGAGCAGATGCGAAAAGCACTACGGGCCGGTTCGTCGGGTAACGCACGCTACGGTTCTCTTGGCCTATTTGGCATGGGTTTCAACGTGGCTACCGGGCGGCTGGGCCACCTAACGACAGTCAGGTCCGGCAGGGCTCAGGACGATTATTGGACGATCGCGGTCATCGACATCCAGGCGATGGGATCGCGGGATTCCTTCCAGGTGCCGATCACCACAGAGCCTAAGGGCGTTGGCGAGCATGGCACTTCGGTAAGCGTCTCTCGCCTTCGCAGCGACACGGTCAAGAGCTTGCGCTGGCCCGGAATCGCGAACCGCGTGAAGGCGCGCCTGGGCGAGACCTACTCGTACATGCTCCGCTCGGTCGCCGGCACCGACATCGCCGCCGCAGAGGTTATCGGCGGACTGGGTCTGAGTCTCACTCTCAACGGCAGCCCTGTGGAGCCCTACATTCCATGCGTGTGGTCGCCTGAGCGGTCGGTTGTTTACAAGGGCCAGAACGTGCCAGCGGTGACGGAGGTGCGCCACGACCTCAAACCGGCGTTCGCCTGCTTGGCGTGCGGGCACTGGCACTCCGAGGCCATCGCGGAGCTCGATGCGTGCGTCGAGTGCGGGTCCGATCAGGTGGAGATGCGGGATCGGACGATCCGCGGTTGGCTCGGCATCCAGCGGTATGACGATGCGGGCGGTGACTACGGGATTTCGCTGCTGCGTCAGGGGCGAACGATCGCCCACCTGGACAAGGACCTGTTCGAGTGGTCGAACCCCGACACCGGCGAGAAGGTCGTGGAGTACCCGGTTGAACTCGGGCGCGGACGGATTGTGGGCGAGCTGCACCTGGACCATCTCCCGGTGAACTACCGCAAAACCAACTTCGGCCGGGACAGCCTGGCCTGGAAAACCGTACGCGACAAGATCCGCGGCGACGGCCCGCTCCTAGATAATCTGGCGAAGCAACTGGAGTACAGCCCCAACACCTCGGAGCTGGGCATGCTGTTCCACGCCTATCGCCGGTACAACCCCGGGTACAGATACCTTGTGCCTGGAGACGGCGAAAAAGCGATGGCCGAGCAGGCCCGCAAGTGGGGCGCCAACTTCCGCAAGGGCCTATCGGCCTACCGGAGCGACGAGATGTGGTGGACTCACGTTGTCAATCATGAAGAGATCAAAGCCAGAAACTCGGGAGACGACGAAGAAGACGGCGAGCCGAACGTCGACGATCTGCTCCCGTCTGGTGGCGACCCGCCCGGGGATCCTGACGGCGGCGACGACAGCCCTGATGATGATGAGGCGCCAGAGCTGGAGACCCGCGACGACCGGCTCGCCCGCTATCGCGCGAACGGCCGGGTGATTCCGCAGTTGGACAGTGCGGAGATCGTGATCCCGGGCGGCAGCCGGACGTTCAAGGTGACTGTGTATCTGACGGACGGGGTGGATCTCCTGGAAGGTGCCGACAAGTTCTCAGCACCCAATCTTCAGGCAAATGTAATCGAGCTTTTCATTGACCAGAGGCATCCGCTGCTGGCTGACTATGGGTGGAACCCCGTCGACGTCGGCGCGACAGTCCTGCACGATGCGGCGGCGGCGTATCTGCGATACGCCGGCAAGGCCGGCGAGTTCGTGGAGGGCATTCTGGATCAGGTCGGCGACCGCCGGATTGACGCCGCGACGGTACGTCTCTCTGCCGAGGACCTTCTCGATCGGATCAGGGAGGTCAGCGGGCCGCTCGTCGAGCGTGACCCGGCTGGGTTCTGGACGAAACTGTCGCCCACCGCAAAGATCCAGACTCAGAAGTCCGCTGCCGCAGACGCGAGCGCGGACTGGAACGCCCTGGAAGCCTCTGGTGGCTACGCGCAGTTCCTCAGCCCGCGCGCGTTCGAGGATCTGATCGTCGAGGCACCCGAGCTGATGCTCGACGGTGGGGTCTTCACGTCGAGCTACAGCTCGTGGCAAGACGAGTCGATCCGCGAGGAGAGGCAGAGCCACCTGACCAGCCTGGTCCGGGATCTGGAGCGGACGCTGACAGCCACCGATCGCCTGAGCCCCCGGGAGTTGCTCAGGCTGTCCATCGGACTGGAGTCGCTTAGCGCAATGGTGACCCCCGACGGGACCCAGGCATGATCGGCGGGTCCTTCCTCTCGGTGGACCGGATGGTCGAGGGCGGCCCCGCAGGGTTCACCCGCGCGCTGGAGCGGCTGCTGCCGCTGCTCGGATTCACAGACGTCGTGAACATCGACGGCCCCAACGACCAGGGTGGGGACCTGTTAGCGCGCTTCGGCGGGAAGCTCATCGCCATCCAGGCCAAGTGGCGGCTCGATCCGGTCAAGGGCTCGGTCAGCGAGGACGCGGTGAACGAGGTCTCGAACGCGATCGACGCCTACGGCGCGGCCTCGGGCATCGTCGTTACCAACGGCCGATTCACGAAGACGGCCCGGACACGGATCACCGCGTTCGAGAGGGTCGGCCGCACTCTCAAGGCATGGGACGGGGCGGCGCTCGCCAAGCTGTACCGCAGCGCCAGGGACTTGCCTCCACAGTTGGACCTGCGTCCGTACCAGGTGGAGGCCGTCCAGGAGTCGCTGGACGGCCTGGACGACCCGGCCCGACGCAAGGCCCTTGTGTACCTGGCCACCGGTCTGGGCAAGACGGTCGTAGCCGGTTCGATCGTCGCCGACCGGCTCGACCGCGACCCCTCGGCGAAGATCTTGGTGATCGCACACGGCGCCCCTCTGGTCGACCAGTTAGAGAAATCGATGTGGCCATTCATCCCGAAGAACGTCCCGACCCAAAGGATCGGTCAGGGTGAACACCGCGACAATCTGTCGGGCGTCACCTTTGCGGTGCTCCCGACGGCGCACGCCTATGTGGAGCGGGGCTATCGACCCGATCTGGTCGTCATCGACGAGGTCCACCACGTCGGCGAGAGTGGGTACTACGCTCATATCCTCGAACTGCTCGACAACGTACCTAGGCTCGGGGTCACCGCCACGCCGTGGCGAGGGGACAAGTTCGATATCGAGACCACGTTCGGCTCACCAGTAGTCCAGATGTCGATTGCCGACGGGATTAGACGCGGCTATCTCGCACAGGTGGACTACCAGCTGCTCGCCGACAATATTGACTGGGAATTCGTGAAGGAGTCCTCCAAGCACTCGTACACGATCAAGGACCTGAACCGGCGCCTATTCATCCCCGAGCGCGACGAGGCCATCATCGAGCGCCTGATCAAAGTGTGGAATTCCACGCGCGCCCCCCGTGGGATCGTCTTCTGCCAGACAATCGACCACGCCGAGCGCTTCGCCGAACTTCTGCGAGGCCACTCGCCCTGGCGCGGGGTCGAGACGATCCACAACGACATGAGCAAGCGTGAGCGGCAGCAGCGGCTGGTCCGCTTTCGTTCGGGCCAGACCGAGCTGCTAGTAAGCGTCGACCTGCTGAATGAGGGTATCGATGTTCCCGACGTGAACATCATCGTCTTCGCCCGAGTGACGCACTCGCGCCGGATCTTCATCCAGCAGCTCGGACGCGGGCTGCGCCTGCGTGCCGGCAAGGAGCGGGTCGCCGTCCTGGACTGCGTCTCGGACCTGCGACGGATCGCTGAGGTATCGGCGTTTCGGGCACAGATGGAGGCCTCGGAAACGGAGGTCCTCAGCGTCAACCGGTCAAGCTTCGACTTCGAGGACCAGGGCGTGCGGTCGCTTATCGACCAATGGGTCGCCGACGTCGGAGACCTCGCGACGGCCGCAGATATGGTGAGGCTGGAGTTCCCGCCGTCGATGGACAGCCTCGACGTCGGCGCGAGGAGGTGGGCATGACCAGGCTGCCGGACGAGGTCAGAGACGAGGCTCTGGCGTATGTCTACGCGGAGTTCGACCGCAGAAAATGGGAACAGGTCGCCTCAAGCGAGCGAGGCGGGGTCTTCGACAAGCTGATCGCCGACGAGCAGTTCAGCGAGCTGCTCCGGCCCTACTACACGCCAGCACAGATGCGCGTGTGGCTCAAGGACAGCGCAGCCAAGGAGTACCCGCGCGCACTGGAGGGTATCGGCCCGACCGCGCGCTACACCAGGCGCGGATACCCGGGGCCGAGTGTCCTCGTCACCGCGACGCTGGGCGCGGACTGGACCGTCGTGCCGGACTCCATCGAGCAGAAGCCCATGCGGTGCCAGGCGGTGAGCGCGGCCGGTGATGAGGCGGTCGTCGTGTGGGGATCGTACCGGGTTCTGCGCGACTTATATTGGGCGGCGTCTGGCGCGCGGGTCGAAGGCGAAGGGCGGGTAGCTGTGGTGATCACCCGGCCGACGATGACGGCGCTGCATGATGCCGAGTGGGCACGCGTGCGGTCGTTCTGCGCGCTGATCGGCGTCGAGGCGTTCTCAGTGATGTACGCGCCACGGGCTTTGACCGAGCCCCGGAACTAGGCCGAGCGCGCCCGCCAGTCGGCCTGCTCTGCGCGGACGGCGGCTTCATCGAGATGCTCGCGCACCGACGCCGCCACTATCCAGGCGAGGTCGACCGGCACAGCGTTGCCCAGCTGACGCATCGCCTCGCCCCAGGGGCCGTGCAGGCGGTAATCATCGGGGAAGGTCTGCAAACGCGCAGCCTCGCGAACGGTGAAATAACGGACCGACTCGTCGACGTCCCGGAGCATGTTCTCCCCACCGGGTACGCCATGGACGCCGGCTTTGAGGGCCTTGGCAGGCGCGTCGATGTAAGAGCCGGTGTGACCCGGGTAGGACCGGGCGCCCGGCTGTGGAACATGGTTCAGAACTTTGGCGCCCGCGCCCGAAGTGGGATCGGGCAGGTCGCCAATGGCGTCGCGGACGGTGCGCCAGGGCTTGAGTGATGGGTCGGAGTTCTTACCCTCACGCACCCGGAAGGCACGGTGTTTCTTGGCGACCTTGTGACGGTCCCAGTAGGAGCCGTCCTCCTGGGCAGCGCGAAGGGCACCGGCGGAGTGTGTGGGGCGGGGGAAGCTCCAATCGGCATCGACGTCCTCGCGGAAACCGACGAAGAACACGCGCCATCGTTGTTGGGGCACGCCGTAATCGGCGGCGTTAACCAGCGTCGGCAACACGTTGTACTTGAGGTCGGTGTGCACAGAGGTGTGCTCGGCCTGCAGGCGGTCAAAGTGGTCACCCCACGACTCGCCGTTGGCAGCTACCAGCTCGGGGTGGGCCAGCCGCAGCTGGATATAGCTGTAGTAGTCCGAGAAGCCAGGTCGCAGGAGCCCGCGGACGTTCTCGATGATGAAGGCTCGAGGGCGTAGCCGCCGGATAACCTCGGTCGTGGCCGGAAACATGTCGCGCTTGTCGTCGGCGGCATTACCCTTACCGCCGGCGGAGAACGGCTGGCAGGGCGGACCTCCACTGACCAGATCGATCCCATCGGGCACGCCGGACCAATCGACGTCTCGGACATCACCCTCTCGCACATCAATGCCCTTGACCAGAGGATAGCCGGCGTCCCTGTTCTCGCGGAGGGTATCGCAGCACCATCGGTTCCACTCGGCGACGACCTCCGTGGAGAATCCGGCCCGGTGAGTTCCGAGAGTCAAGCCACCGCCACCGGCGAAGAGTTCCACGCTACGCATGCCCCAAAGGCTATCGGTGGAACCGGTATTTCTGGGTATCGGGACTAGCGTGGCGCAGACTGAGGTGGTGAGTGAGAGCTGGGCGTCGAGTTCCGCAGTGGGGGCGTCGATGCGGGGCAATCGGCGCCGCGACACCCGACCTGAGCTGGCGGTGCGGCGGCGACTACATGCCCTGGGCCTGCGGTATCGCGTCGACTTTGCGCCGCTGCCGGGCGCACTTCGGATGCGGGCGGACATCGTATTCACCCGGGCGAGGGTCGTAGTGTTCATTGACGGCTGCTACTGGCACGGATGTCCCAAGCACTACCGGCCCGCGCGGATCAACGCCGAGTTCTGGTCCACGAAAATCGCCGACAATCGCGAGCGGGACGCACGCTCGACGGAGATGTTGCGGGACGCAGGCTGGACAGTGCTTCGGTTCTGGGAGCACGAGCCGCCGGAGGACGTGGCTTCCGCCATCGCGGGAGCAGTCGCGGTAGCGCGATAAGGCCCCCGGCTGGCATCCTCTGCCCGGCCGTGGCAGGCACGAAGTCAGCAGATCAGGGAGTGGGCGATCTGGGCGATCGCCCGCCTCGAAACGGTCTCGGCCGCCGGGGTTCAGACTGCGGGGCCGAGCAGTGCGGAATCTTGCGGGGCAGCACAGACAAATCGCCGGTGATGCCGACGAGGGCCCAGCCGTCGCGGGCGGCGTCCCTCGAGCAGCAGCACCTGCTCAAGTTTCCGGCACAAGTTTCACCGTTTCCCGGGTCCACCGCACCGTACGGGCGCGTTCGGCCGGGGGTCGAGCCCCCCGTTGGTCGAGCCCCCGTTTTTGACCCCTGCCACGGGGAAGTGGCACCACATTCCAGTGCACAACCTGCGACCACGGCACCTCGTGAAGCTGCGTGACCGGAGCGGACCCGATTCCGCGGCCGACGACACCTCGGCTCGGCCCTGACCCCGGCCGGTGCTGCTGCCCGCATCACCAGCTATGCCCTGACCACAAGAATCGGCACCACCGGCAAGACGGTCACCATCGAAAGACCTGATACGGCGATTGCGTCCGAGGTGCCCTGAGCTGATTGCTTTCCATATCAGCGGGAATCTCAGGGCACCGGACGCCCGCTCGCAGGCGTCACACGATGATCCTCGTCTGCCGAACTTGGCCAAGTGAGCTACAGCTGCTCGATCCCCTGAAGCGTGAGGGTGTCAACGAGCTGCGCGCCTTCATCGGCCACGTAGTGGTAAACCAGCTCAGCACGGAATGTACCGCTCACCCGCACATTGTCCGAGTCCCAGTCCGGATCGATCACGCGCCACGGAACGTCATGCGGAATGGTGGGAAGCTCGGCCTTCAGAACGCATGCCTCCCACTTGACCTCGGCATCGACTTGCGCCTCACCGATGGTGGTTCCGCCCTCGAACTCTTCATGCTCATCGACGAACAGAGTGTCCAAGTCGGGGGTGACGGCCACGATATCGATCGGCCCCTGGGTGATCGCAGGGATCTCTACCTCGAATGCGCCTCCACTGCCTGCATTGACGTCGAGTTCGCGGTAGAGCAACTGCTCGTCCCCGGCGATGCTGCTGCTCACCAGCTCTTCGAGGCTCGAGAACATCCACTCAGCCTCCTCCGCGGCCTTCATGGCCTTGTGCTCGGCAGTAACGATCTTCTCAGCCTCGCGGTACGGCAGGTCCGGGTGTGCGGCACGGTATGCGCGAACGGCCTTCTTGCGAGCAGAATCCTTTGTCATATTGGTCCTCCAACCACTGTTCAACGCGCGCAGCAGCCCGCATCCACTGCACGCGGAAGTGCGTTGGATGGTTGATTTCGCAGATCCTGTGGACCTTGCCCTCAGACGTCGTGTGCGATGCGGGCGCACGTGACTCGGGTGAAGCCATGCGAGACGGCTCAAGATCAAAGTTAGCAGACTTTAGCAACTCTTGCAAACTCACGCGAGGTGTCCGCAAGGATTCCCCCGCGTCTGAGGGAGGAGCGCTCGATCTGTCGACCGAAAGGCGCCGGGCACCTTGAAATGGGTGCGCTACAGTCCGGTTCAGCGGATCGGGGGGCCGCTACTCCTAAGCCTCGGCTCGAGAGCTCGATGAGGGTTCTCGGCCCGGACCCGGTGACCTGGCAGGTCACCGGGTCCGAGGGAGTAGCGGCCTCTTCCCCTCGCCCCGGCATCTACGTGCGGGTGGGATAGATCCGGACGGCGTAGGCGTGGGCGTCGGCGGCGGTGTATCCGGCGAGCTTGACCGCCTCGTTGGCCTCGGTGGGGTCTTCACCGAGGTCGATGAGTTTGTCGACGGCGAAGGCTTCGGCCGCAGCACGGTTCGGGTGGGTGCATTCGGCGAAGAATCCGCCGGTGGGGATGTGCTGGAAGTCCACCTCGTGCGGGACGGCCGGGTCGGGGCGTGGGTGGGTCATGGCTGGTGGGGTCCTGTTCTGTCGCAGGTCAGTCGGTGTCGGTGGCCTGGAAGATCAGGTACTGCGCCGAGGTCGCCTGGTGGGCGCCGGTGAGGGTTTTGGTGCGGATCTCGGCGACGTAGGTGTCGTAGAGCAGCGCACAGCTCGCCCCTTCGGAGTACGCGGTGATGACCTCGAAGCAGCGGGCGTCGGGCACCCCGGGCGGGCCGGCGGCGCTGAGGACGGAGATGTCGTCGTTCTTGTCGCGGATCTGCGCGACAACCCGGTCGAAGAGGGTTTCGGCGCGGTCGGTCGCGTCGGTGCGATAGACGAACGTCGCATCGCGGGCCATGCGAGTGGCGGCGGTGTCGGCGAACATGTCCAGGGTGCTGAGCTGAGCGAGCAAGTGGGCGGCACCGCGGGGGCCGTAGACCGCGGGGACCTGCGCGCCCTCGGCGCCGTCGGGATAGCGCAGGCTGCGGCGCAGCATGTCGTCGAGGTCGACCGGCAGATTCCGCAGCTCACTCGGGGAGGTAGCGGGGAAGCGGTCGATCATCGGCCGCTGCAACTCCAACGCGTGCGCGAGCGCGCCGTCGGCCCAGCTCGCCCGGTCGGTGGGACTGTCGACGAAGGTGTAGATCAGGTAGTGCCCGTGCTGGGTCAGCGGCCACCGACCGGGAGTACTCCGTCTCGACGGTGTGGACCAGACTGTCGGGCATCGTCGCCAGCGGATGCGGCGCGGCCGTCGGCCCGGACACCGCGGGGTCGAGCAGGTGCTCGTGCAACCGCGTCGCGGCGTCGCCGGCTCCGGCGGCGTCGCGGAAGCGCAGCACGGCGTGCACTATTCGCGCCCGGCTGTCCTTGGTGAAGCGGGCGGTGGAGAAGCCGGCGATGATGCCGGTCTCGCCGCCGATCTGCTCGATGGTCGAGTCGGTTTCGGCGAGCAGATAAGCCAGCGGGATCGGTCCGAAGATCGGGCGGGTCAGGTCGAGGTATTCCTCGGTCAGTGCCGGGTCGACCTCGGCGGGCAGGACGAGGAATTCGGCCATGCGCTGGCTTTCGATGATGCTGCCGATGCCGTTGTCTTCGGCGGTGGCCGGGTAGTCGCTGGGGCGGGTGGAGAACTCCTCGCCGGGGTCGGGTTCGCCCGGGGCGGCGGGAATCAGCGCGGCGGTGCGCTCGACCGTGGTGGTGGTGTCCGCAGTCGCTTCGGCGGTGTCCCCGTTCGCGGTCGAGGTGCAGCCGGTCAGCGTGATGGCAGTAGCGAGCAGTGCGGCGCCGGTGCGGGCGCGGTTGCGGTGGCGGCTGGTCGATCTTCCCCCGGGTCGGTCGAGGGGCATGACGGTGCCGGACGGACCACTTCCCCCGGTTCGTGGACGGCAGTGACCGTACCGAGGCCGGTGCGCGGGCCGGTGCGGGGGTGCCCGGTATCGGAGGTTCTACCGCTTTCGACGCCTGGTTTCCTGCGGAAACGATGCGGCAGGCCGATGCTTCCCGAAGTCCGCTGTCGCGTCCCTCCATCGACCTGCCGCCCATCGACTATAACGCCCCGAGTCGAACGCATGTGCGAAAATTGGGTGTGTGGTGTCCTACGAACGCGCACCGAAACGGTGCCCGAACGGGCACCGACTGGGACCACACCGGGTGGTCGTGGGATGGACACCGTGCACGTGCGCGACGGCTCTGCGCCCCTCGGGAGCCAGCGGGCACCGCACCTACCTGTGCATCGTCTGCGAGGCAGAGATTGCCATTCCGCCCCATACGGGACCACGGTTCTCCGGGGTGCAGTGGCCGCCGAGACCGACGCAGGAGCAACCGCGGCCCGACCCGGAAGGTGAGCGAGCCGGCGGGATCACAGACGGGGCGACCCGCCGGGAGCCAGAAAATTAGCTTCGCTAAAATTATGGTTTGAACTGGGAAAACGACACGTCCCGTTCTGTCGTGTCGATCGGAGACAGCACCACCATGAAGCCCGGCGACCAGGTGAAGGTCAGTGCACGCGGCAAGTTCGTGTTCACCGTCAAGGACGTCGATGAGGACACCGGCATGGCGATGATCGAGGTCAACGCCGA
The DNA here is from genome assembly GCF_013602415.1 of Rhodococcus sp. B50. Taxonomy (NCBI): domain Bacteria; kingdom Bacillati; phylum Actinomycetota; class Actinomycetes; order Mycobacteriales; family Nocardiaceae; genus Rhodococcus; species Rhodococcus sp. B50. Next base: position 13,517 of record NZ_WPAG02000001.1, read on the forward strand.
CGGCCCGCTCACGTATCCGTGGCCGGCGCGCGTAAGCGATCTCGTGCCTGTCGAGGACTGACTGCGAGAGCTCTTCCTCCTGCCGGTCGCTCTCGCTTCACCTGTTTGGTGCAGGTACGCGCTTCCGCTACGGTGACCGCTGCAATCACCGAGTTCCCCGACAGGTGAGTGATTCCCTGCCGGGTCGAAGGATGGTCCCCGGCGCCCCCCGCCGGGGACCATCGCCTTTCTGCTGATGGGTTGTACGTGCAGCGGACGACACGGTGGCTACTCTCGGCGCGTGGAGGACAGGACGCGAGCTGTCGGGGATGCCGCCGATGCGATGACCGACGATGAGCTCGAGACCGCGATTGCGGCGCTACACGCCCGCGAGCGGGAACTTCTCGTCGCCGGGGACAGCGAGGCGGCGTTCGATCTCATGGGCATGAAGTTCGTTCTGCTGTCCACACTGGAAGGTTGGCGGCGGTAACCGACTGGTGTACGAATTCGGTTTTTTCTTCATTTCTGTCTGCTGCGGTATTCGTATAGCGGTCTGTGGAGCAGATTCGTACAGGCCACTGCGCGGCTGACGTATCCCTCTCGGTGGCCATTCAGGGTTCAGCGCGGCGCAGCCGCTCCGATCATGAGCTCACGCGGGCAACCCGGGCGCGGTAGTCGTGACCGGCGGCGCGCAGTGCGGCGGAAAGTTCCGTTCGCCTGACTCCCTGTTCCATCAGCTCTGTGGCGTTGCTGTCGGTGATCGGGTGGGGCGTGCGGACGACAGCGGCATAGCGGATGCGCTCTTCGAGATCGTCAGGCTCGTGGGCCGGCTGGTTATCGAGGTATGAGCTGGTGATGACCTCGATGGGGGCTGTGATGCCGTGTTCCTGGGCGATCTGGCGGGCGGTGGCGGTGAATGCGGAGATGTAGGCGGCGCGGTCACTGTCTTCGAGTTCGTCGACGGCGAGCTGTTCGTCGGCCAGGGCACCCGATTCGGGGCTCTCGTCATCCACCTCGAGCATGCGCGCGTTGATCTCGTCGAATGCCTCTTGTGCGAGATCGGCCAACCCGAAGCGGTCCCATTGTTCGTCGATGTCGAGCGGGACGCGTACCGGTTCGGTACGTCGCGCAGGAAGGTCCTCTTCCGCTTCGGCACCGGTGATGAGCTGGTGGATCAGGTCGGCTTCCCACGAGGTGGGTCTGCCGCGGAGCAGTCCGTCGACCGATCCCATGTTGGCGGCGACAACGACCAGGATGTCGGCGAGGGTATCGGCGAAGTCGACCTGTGAGCCGTCGCTGCGGGTGCTTCGGGCGAGGGCGGTCAGAGCTTCTATGGCGGCCGCTTTGGTCTGCGGGTCGATTCCGGTGGTCGAGGGCTGCCGCTTCCCTGCACGGGCCGCCGGTGCGGTGGGGGTGCTGGTGGCGCTGTCGGTGACGGCTCGGAGGGCGTCGGGGAAGCTGGTGCCGGGGTGCGCGGTTTGGTACGCGCGGGCGGCCTTCTTGCGGGCAGAGTTTTTCGTCATGGCGTCTTCCGTTCACAGCATGAGTGATGGCTGCCCGCATCGGTCATCACTGGTCGGTGACGGTAGGCGCAGATGGTTGCAGATCCGGGGGACCTTGCCCTCGAATGCTGGCCGTCGTGATGCGGGCACCAATGGCAGCGTCGGGGTCAGCCGTGCAACGCGGCTCTACGCCAGTAATAACACGGCTGCCTGACACCTTCACCCTTCGTCGGTCCTATAGCTGCGGCCCGAGGTGCAGATCGGGTGTGGATGGTTGGTGTTCATGTATGGCCGGAGGTCGGCTGTTCGGTTGTGGTGGTGTGTGGTGGACCTGCGGTGGTCCGTGGAGGGCCTTCACTGTTGAGAGCGAACTCTGCTCCTCCCCTACCTCGTCGGCATGCGTGAGATTCCGGTGCGGCTCGCCGTCGGCGGGATTTGGTTTCGCTGCCTCTGGGGCATCGTCGGTCCTGGTCGACGTGGCGTGACGGGGTTCCTCGGCCACCTGGATTGCGGTGGTCAGCGGCTCGTAGGTCTCGTTGCGTTCCGGGGAATTCTCCAGCAGGGCGTAGCTGCGGTGGGCCAGCACATCCCAGTGCTTCTCGTACCGTTGCGCGGAGTCGACCGTGCCGAGGTCCGGGGCGGCGGCGGGAAGCTCGGTGGTGATGGCACGGGCGAGTTCGGCGGCGAAGGCTTCCCGGCCGGCAACTCGCATAGCGTCCTCGAGGGCCGGGTCCGGTTCGATGCCTTCGGGGGGATCATCGTGGTAGTTCGCTGCGTGGGTGGCGGCACGGAGCGCTTCGGGGTCGATGGTGCGCCAGTCGATCGTGCGGTCGGGGCGGTCGTGGACGAGCTGGTCGGTCATGAGTACGACGGCGACCGACTGGACGCCTTCGGTTTCCTCCTGGATGGCGGCAATGTGGCGTCCGAGCTGGTGGGGGTCGGTGAGAGTGTTCTCGTCCGGGGCGGCGATTACCGGGCTGGTGTAGGCGGAGGTGTCGCTGACGATCGGCATGAAGTCGGTGTGCAGCTCACGGTGGATGACACTTGCGTGTAGTTCGCTGCCGTCCCCGGTAATTTCGCGGTGGGCGAGGTGGTCGGCGGTCCGCAGTGCCAACTCCCAGGTGATGAGGCGGCGCAGCCGGGCGGGGTCGCGCTCGTCAAAGGCATTGACCGGGGCTCCGGTGTCGTAGCGCATGGTGTTCTTGCCTGCTGCCGGGTCGAACAGGTCCTTGTAGCGGTGGTTCGGTTCGGGGAGTGCTGCGGCGGCGCGTTCGGCCGCGAGGGTGGAGGTGCCCTCGAGGATCCGGCGTACGGCGGCATCGTGTTCGGGACCGTAGTCGGTGCGTTCGGCCAGGTTAAGACCGATGCGGACCAGGGCGTGAGCGTTGTCGAGTTCGGCTCCGCTCAAGGATCGCTCGCGGGGGATCTCCCGGAAGGTCTGGAAGGCTATGTAGGGGCCGCTGCGATCACGGTCGTAGTCGCGCAGCATCGTCATATGGGTGGTCAAAGACAGCACTGGTCGACCTGGGGCGGGCTGGGCAGGGACGTATCCGGTGTTCGGTACGACCGCCGGGGCGAGAACGTCGGCGAGCAGTCTGGGATCTCCGGTCTCGGCGGTGATGTAGCGGGCCGCCGATAGGGCAGCGAGGTCGACACGTGCGGTGTCGATCTGCCATCCGGCCCGGTCTGCGATGCGGCGGAACAGCTCGTACTGCGTCCGAGAGTTCCCGTCCGGGAAGGGATGAATCTCCGTCAAGCGTGACCAGTAATCGGCCAGACGGGTGACGAAGGTGTGGTGGTCGAGTCCGGTCAGGTTGTTCTCGGCGGCGAGATCGGCGAACAGTTCGTCGACGTCGGCGGTGGTGTCCTCGGGGCTCGAGTGGGCGATCGGCAGATTGCCCTGGGTGGTGGGCACCGTTTTGTACTGGCCGGCCCAGGCGTACAGGCCGTCGAAGGCTCGCCGGTGTATCTCGCGTAGGAACTCTCCGGTGAAGGTGCTCGGCGAGGAAACGTCCGCGAATTCGTACATCGCCTGCGTGAACAGGCGTTTTTCGATTCTGTCGAGTGTTGGGGTGTCGGTGATGTCGAGAAGGTTCACTCGCGTGTCGGTTCCGGGGATGTAGCCCTCGATCGGGAGCGACGAGGCGGTCATTTCTCGGGGCGCTCCCTGCGTCGGAACTCATTGAGGATGTCCTCGCGGGTGAGTCCGGCCTCGATCTGCTCGATGATGTCTCGGGGATCTTCGCCGCCGAGGTCGCCCGCCATCGCGCAAGCGGCGCGGATGTGCTGTGCGATGGTCTCGCGTGTCACCTCCTCGCCGAAGGGGGCGAGTCGTTCACGTAGGGACGGGTTTTCGGTCGTGTCGTCGTCCATGTCGGTCATGGTCTCCCTGTTGGTGGTTCGGCGTGGGGCGGGATCGGCCGCGGATCCCCTCCCCCACTGGTGTGTTCACGTTGTGGCTCCGACAGTAGGCGCACCCCGAGTCGGGCACGTACACGCTCGAGGCGTCGGGCGGCGGCGCGCTGGACACGGCCGATGGCGACCATGTGGTCGAACAGGTCGGCTTCGGGCAGGGTTCGGCGGCTTCGGTGATGGCGGCTCCGGCGGTGCGAAAGCTGCGGCGGTAGGCGGCGATGATGACGGCATGGGCGTAGTAGGGCGCGGCGGTGGGATCGACGCCGGCGGTGGTGGCGGTGGTCAGGGCGTAGGCGAGTCGGCGACCGTGGTGACCGGCGAGCCGACCGTGGCGCTCGAGGTGGGCCAGGACCATTGCGGGTCGTGGGGGTGGCCGGTGTTCATCAGTGCGGCGATGGCGTCGAACAATTCGGCGTGGAGTGGCTGGTGGAAGTCGTCGGTGGTGAGCAGGTCCACGATGTCGGCGGCTGCGGCGCGGGTGGCGAACAGCAGCGCGCACAGCAGCAGGGTTTCGGTGTCGGCGTCTGGGGGCGCGAACTCGTCGGCGCTGAGGTAGCGGTCGAGATCGGTCTGGTCGGTGACGGTCATGCGCTGATCCGTTCGTCGAGGGCGTCGGCGATGTCGAGCACGGGAGTCGGGTCGGGGTGGCCGATGGCCGAGTGGCCGATGGTGGCGCGAGCGATGACGCTTCGTCGATGGTGATGGTGACTGCGCTACCGGCGGCGCACCGTAGGCGAGCGCGAGCGTGCGCGAGCGTGCGCGCTGCTTCGGCGGCGTCGGAGGCGGCGGCCGCGTGGGTGAGGTGCAGCCAGAATCGGAGCGCGCAACGGTGGGCGCAGTCAGCGTGACGGTCCAGACGATCATGCGGCGCTCCTTCGGCTTGACGGGGTTTCCCCAGATACTCGTCCATTGTCGCTTAATTATCATGTTTTGTGAAGCCTTTTCGATGAGTTTACATGATTATGGGTTGTTTTTTGATTATTTTGTGATGCGTTGGCGAGGGCCGTGCCGGAGCCGTCGACCGGGGTTCGATGCCCCGGTCGACGGCCATGCGTGCCGGGGGCCGGCACCAGCGAGTGGTCTGGCCCGGTGGGCGGCCGATACGACCGCCCACCGGAAGGGGCGTTACTGCTCGTCGAGGGGTCGAGTCCGGCTGCGCGGCGCTCGATGTCGGCGAGGGTGTAGCCCTGGGCTTCGATGGCGCGCAGGTAGAACTGCGACAGGTCGGTGGGCTTGCGCCAGTGCTCGACGCCGACCTGGGACTCGAGGGCGATGAGGATGTGGGCGCGCAGCAGGACCAGGGCGCGGGGTCGGTGGCGCTGGCGAGCTTCGCGAGAGCGTCGGACGTGGGAGCATCTGTTCGGCCGGGTGCGGGCGTGATAGGCGGCGGGGATCTGGGGACATCATCAGCACTGTTGCCACGAATGAGGCGGTGCCCTTGGGGGCGGTCTTGCGGGTGGTCTGCTGGGCGATCCACTTGCGGCGGACCTCGGTGGCGGCTCGCCATTCGCGGTTGTTCTCGATCACTTCACGCCGCTGAGCTGCGCGGTCCTCGGCACTTTGTTCCTGTTCGAGCTCGGCGGGGCGGGGGTGTCCCCACCAGGTGCGCCAAGGGGTGTCTTCGATATTGACGACGTGCCAGTACAGCGTGGTCTCGTGGGTTTCGACGAGTTCTCGCGGGGAATCATCCATTCCTCGCGGGCATCGCCGTCGGGTAGCTCGTCCACGATGTAGTCCGCGTCGATCTCGTCGCCGCTCTCGCGGTCGAAAAGGTGGGCAGCTGTAGACGTACAGCCCGAGGTGTCCGAGGGCGGCGACTTCTTCGATGGCGGGCGTGTTGCCTTCTTCGTCGGTGACGCGCTCGACCAGCTGACTGGTCCCTCCCCCACTCTCTCGTGAAGAGCACCAAGCGGCACGGCGGCGATGGAGTGTTCTGCGAGGTACGCCTCGGTGCGGGCCAGTGCGGCGTTGCGTTCGGTGCGGCGCAACCGTTCGGCGGCGAGTGCGTGGTCGAGTCGTCCGCTGGCGATGGCCCACTCGATGCGGCGGACGGCGGCGGGATCGTCGCCGAACTCGGCGAGGGCGGCGGCTTGTTCGATGGTCAGCTCGCCTCGTTGCACAGCGTCGCGCTGCTCGGTGTCGCGCAAGGTCAGGGCCGCCTCGATCTCGGTGCGGGGCGCCTTGGTGCGACGGGCGATCTTGGTGGAGGTCAGTCCGTGGTCGGCCAGGGTCTCGAACAGGGCCAGGCGTTCGCCGTTGGTGATCGCGGCGCGGTGTTCGTTCTCGCTCCACTGGGTGACGAGCCGTTCGACGGCGGCGTCGGTGCCAGCGCCTTCGTCGCCGACGATGAGGGCGGGGATCTGGGTCAGTCCGGCCTCGAGGGCTGCGGCGGTGCGGCGGTGGCCGGTGAGCACGCGCAGGGGTCCGGCGGCGGTGCGGCACACAGTGATGGGGGTCAGAACTCCTTGCTCTGCGATCGACTCGCGGAAGGCATCGGTCAGGCGCAGGTCATGGCGGATGTTGGAGTCGGTGAGCAGGTCAGCGGGGTCGAGGGTGGCGAATTCGGCGGTGCTTCCGTTGTTCATAACTCAAGTTTACATCTGTTTTGATGCTTTTTCGATGTTTTATTGGTGCTTGTTCGATGATTGTTTGGTGACTATTGTCACACTTTCTACCCTCCGAGCTGGGGGTTTCCGTGAAACGCAGACGGCCCCGCCAGGGCGGGCCGTTGGTTCAGTCTTCTATGCGGTCATGGATGGGCAGGATCATGGATCGGTGGCCGAGATACCGTTCGGACAGCTCGCCCAGTCTCGAGTCGGAGGTTCCGGCGTAGTTGCCTCCGAACATCACCACTCGTCCCGACTCGGTGAGTTCGTACCGACGACGGTCGGCGTTCCATTCGACTCTGACCAGAGCGGCATAGCTGCCTTCGATGAAGGCGTGGCGTCGAATCCGTACGGCGACGGTGGGGCTGATCTGCTCATGGCCGCCGACGTGGCTTCGCACTCCGTGGGGGGTGCAGCCGGACGGCAGTGACGTGATGCGGCCCGTGCGGGCGCGGCGCTCGTCGAGGACGCCCATCAGAAGAGAGTGTCGGCGGCGGCGCTGATACCGCCGTTGGTGCAGTCGCCGAGGCGGTGGGCGCGGTAGACGTCGAGCAGGAGGCCAGCGGGGCGATGGTCGTTCTCTTCCTTGTTCATGCCTCTAGTTTACATCTGTTTTGATGATTTTTCGATGTTTTGTTGGTGTTTTTCGGTGCTTTTCTGGTGATGGTGGTCACGCGTTTTTAGGGTCTGACCTGCGGTTTGCGGGTGTAGCGGGGGTTCGGTGGCGGTGGTGGAGCGGGTACCTCGGTCGGTCGGTGCGGCCTGGTGAACCGGGCGCGGTGACCATCGGGCAAGGGCGGGTTTTCCCTTGCTCGATGGTCGGCGGGTCCGGTAGGGCCGTGGTGTGGCGACCGGGCGCGGTGCACGCGGAGCAGCGGGAACCTCGGGAGGGAGGGACAGGGGTCCGGGGGCGGAGCCCCCGGGGATCGGTAGAGCGATGCGGGTCGGGCCGGGAGTTTCTGTGCCTGTACACGAGGCCCGCATAGACCGAAGGCCCCGACCAGGAGGTCGGGGCCTTCAACGGTTGGACTGTGGTGCGGTCAGTCCTCGTCGGTGCTGTCGTTCTTGCTGCCGCGGGCTTTGCGCCGGCGCACCTTCTCCACCTCGGGGAAGGGCTCACCGCCGTTGTATTCCTCTTCGAGCTTGTGGGTGTACTCGGCGATGGCGGCCTCGATGAAGCTGTTGAGACTGCCGTGTGCGCCGGGGTAGACACCGCGCAGACCCTTTTGAGCGTTGGTCGCAGCGTCGATGACGGATTCGGCGAGGGTGAACGTGCGCCGGGTCAAGGTGGGTTGCTGCACGATCTTCTTCGGTGCTGCGGACCGTGCCGGGACGTTCTCGTCGGGAGCTTCGGCGTCGAACATGCTGCGGATGTCGCTCATGACTTCTTCCTTTGGGTAATGGTGGTGGCCAGGTCGTCATAGACCAAGGCGTGACGCCAACCGTCCTTCGTGTCGGCGAGGGATACTCCGTCGTTGACGGCCCTCTTGATCGGCTCGGCGGATCGGACGCTGCCGAGGACGGGGATGCCGGCCTCGGTGAATTGGGTGGTCCAGGCGCGAGCGAGGACCGTTCCGGACTGCACCTTGTTGAGGATGGTGCCGCGGACCCACAGAGTGCTGTTGTGCCGCTTCTTGATGCTCTGGGCGTACGAGGTCACGCCCTGCATGGCCGCGATGCTGAAGTCATGCGCTTCGTTGAGGACGATGAGCTGGTCAGCGGCCACGAGCGCGCACATCTCGAGGGCATTTCGCGTGGGGGAGCAGTCGATGAGGATGTAGTCGTAGCGGTCACGGATCGGCTCGAGTGATTCCCGCAGGACGTGGGGGCCTTCGATGGGATCGTTGGTGATGTTCTTCTCGGCGGCGATGAGGTGGGCCGCGTTCGCAGGGGCGGCGATGAGATCGACGCCGGGGCGTATTGCATCGAGGATCGCCTCGGCGGCGGGCTTTCGGGTCTCCGGGTCTATATCGACGATGTGATCGGCGGTCACCTTCGCTGCGGCACGGAGGTCGGGCTGCAACTTGGTGAGGTGTGGGTGAGGTTGCCGGAGGGATCAAGGTCGACCAGGAGCACTTTTCGCCGGCACGGGCGAGGGCTTCACCGACGTTGAGCACGGTGGTGGTCTTACCCACCCCGCCCTTCTCGTTGCCGATCAGAATGATTTTCGAACTCATGGCCTCCCTTTCCTGATGCAATAATACATCACTTCTGATTCATAAAGAGTGCTTTTCTGGTTCTTATCGGATGGCGGTTTCGTGACTGTTGCGGACTGGGTGGTGTTGCATCTGTTCAGGTGCGGTTTTCATGTCAGTGGTGGATGGAACGGCGACGGCCAGGGCTCGATGCCCTGGCCGTCGGCCACCGCTGCCACTGGGGTGGGGGTGGTGGGTTGAATCTGGTTGCGTTCGCGGGGTTTCCAGTCCTGTCGGCTGGTGCGTGACGCTAGCCAACATCCAACACTATCGGTGGGGGTCGTGCACAGGGGGCCGCTGGGATTCGCGTCGGGCTCGTGGTCGGCGGTGGGGTCTGTGCGGCGCAGCCGCTCCTTCGGGTTCGATTCTCGGCCGGCCTCGCGGTGGTGGCAGACCGTACGGGTGGGGCGGATATGGCGGCGGCCCGAGCCGGGGCCGTGAGGGGCGTCCGGCTCGGGCCGTGTGTCAGCGGATCTCGCGGCACTGTCGGCATTCCCACCCTTGGGGGCGGAGAAGGCAGGTTCGTCGTTCTTCGCAGAGCCAGCAGGTCTGGTTGGCTTTTTCGGCTTCGCCGCGTTCCTGCGCGCGGCTTTTTCGTGTTCGGCTGTGCGGCGTTCTCGCTCGGTGTCCAGTCGTTGTGCTGGGCCGCGGTGGGTAGTGCGCGCATCATGCGGTAGGCGGCGGCGGTGCCTGCGTCTCGTTCTGCGAGGTCGGCGGCGGGTAGCTCGGGGGTCGGTCGGCTTCGTGCAGCATGGGTCCGAAGATCGCGCGGCAGGTCTGGCAGGGGGTGAGTTGGTCAGTGACGGGCTGTTTGCATCCGGGGATGATGCACTCGGCGAACAGGGATTCGGCGGTCATGGCGTCCTCGCGGCGAGTGGGGACCGGCGGCCGCGAGGGGGTCGCGGCCGCCGGATGTGGGTTACTGACCTGGGCGGATGGGGTGTGGGCGTCCTCGGCGCGGGGCGTCGGGATCTTGTCGTAGGGCAGTCGGTCGGTCCAGCTGTAGGCGGTGGCGACGGTGACCGACTTTGCGTTGACTCGGATCACCTTGTGCCAGGTGCCGGAGCAGTTGACGAAGCATCCGGGGCGTAGGTCGGCGCGGCTGTAGAGCTTGGGGCCGTCGGTGGCGTCCTGTTCGGCGCGTACTGCGGTCCAGTATTCGATGTCGCGCTCGAGTTCGGCTTTGTGAGTTCGAGTTGGTGCATGTGGTTGCTGGTCTCGGCGGTGTGTCCGGCAGCGCGGTACTTGGTGAGGTGGCGTTCGATGCTGCGTAGTTCGGCGCTCTGTCGTTCGATGCGGCGGTGGATCACTGCGGGGGTGTAGCGGTAATCGGTGCTGCGGGCGGCGATGCGGGCGGATTCGGCGGCTGAGCGGGCGGCGGCGTCGGCTTCGATCGAGGCGCGGGCGGTGGTGTGGGCGCGGTCGAGGGCGCGGCGGTGGCGTCGTTCGCTGTGATGTCCCACTTTGATGGGTTCTCCGCCTTCGGGCAGTGCGGCACAGGCGTGGTCGTGGCGTGCGTGGGCGGCGGCGGCGGCGGTGGCCTTGCGTTCGGCCTTGGCTGCGAGGGCGGCGGCGCGGTCGGTCAGACGCTCGTTGCGGTCCTGGTGGGCGTCGGTGCCGTCGCGGAGGGTGGTGTCGATGTCGGTTTCGACGTCGTAGCCGGCGGCGCGCAGGGCGGCGGCGGTGTGTTCGATGCGGGCGAGGTGGGGGGCGCGGTCGCGGCTGTGCGGGATGTACCAGGCGCGGTGATGCTGCGTCCCCATTTCCAACCTGCGGTTTTGAGGATCGGCGCAGTGCCGTCGCCTTTGCTGGTGCCGTCGATGATCGTGCCCTCGGTGGGGGTGTGCGTGATGGTGAGCATGTGGCGTTTCCTGTTCGGGTCGGTAGTGCGCGCGGGGGGAGTCGCGGTGACTCCCCACCGGCGCGGAATGTGGATCAGTACTCGGCGATGAAGACCGGCCAGTGGGGGCCGGGGCGGGTGGTCCAGCGGAGGATCGGCCGCCAGTAGGTGGTGGTCCGGTAGGCGCGTTCCTCGTGGTGGGGGCACATGACCCACTCGCCGTCGGTGTGGGTGGCTTCGGTGGTGCAGCCGTTGTAGTCGCACCACTGGTCGGGAAGCTCGAGTGTCTGGACGGGGGGGAGTGGTCATCGCGTCTTTCCTTCCGGGGTGGTCGGTCAGCTGAGGCCGGATTCGATTGCGGCGCTGATTTCGTCCTCGGTCATGCCTGCGGCACGGGCGGCGGCCTTGGTGTCGCGGGACTCGGCCAGGACTACGGAGATGTCCTTGCCGGTCGAGATGTTCTCGAGCAGGGCATCGATGTCGCGGCCGAGGTTGTGGAGCTTCGCGGTGATCTCTTCCTTGTTCATGCCTCTAGTTTACATCGTTTTGATGATTTTTCGATGTTTGTTGGTGTTTTTCCGGTGCTTTTCTGGTGATGGTGGTCACGCGTTTTTAGGGTCTGACCTGCGGTTTTGCGGGTGTAGCGGGGGTTCGGTGGCGGTGGTGGAGCGGGTACCCGGTCGGTCGGTGCGGCCTGGTGAACCGGGCGCGGTGACTGCCGGGCAAGGGCGGGTTTTCCCTTGCTCGGTGGTCGGCGGGTCCGGTAGGGCCGTGGTGTGGCGACCGGGCGCGGTGCACGCGGAGCATCGGGAACCTTGGGAGGGAGGGACAGGGGTTCGGGGGCGGAGCCCCCGGGATCGGTAGAGCCGACACGCACGGCAGACGAGCCGGGGCACACTCCTAGCCAGGGCGAGGGGGCACCGTCCGCCGGCCGCGGGAGCATACGTTTGCCGGCCCCGAGACCAACGAGGCAAAGATCCGACTGCCACACCGACCACCGAGCACACTGCTGTCGACACCCGACACGACCTTAAGGGGGTCCGGGGGCGGATCGCCCTGGTCAACGCCGAAAACGCGACTCGGCGCACCGAACCGGGGGACGATTCCCGAGTTCGATGCGCCGAGGTGAGACTGGCAGGCATCAGACGTGGACATTTTTTGATGTCGCTCTGATTTTTGTTGATTACGATTTGCTGTTGAAAAGTTGATATTTTTGATGTCGTTGTGATGCTCAGATGGTGACGGAGGTGTCGGCTCGGAGAGCCAGCGGTAAACGGTGGCGACGGAGCGGTCGACTTCTTGGGCGAGACGGGCACCTCCACTCCGGCCTGGCGCCGGGCGAGTGCCCATTCGCGACGCTCCTCGTGAGAATGGAAGGCCGGGATGGGGTTGGTGTCGAGGTGGGTGCGGGCAGGTGGGGCAGTGGCACCTCGAGCTGTCGAGCGAGAGCGTCAGCGGTCGCAGTGCGAGTCGACCGCGCGACCGGAGTCTCACTTGCGGTCTCGGCGGCGGCACGGTTCTCGGTGATGGTCGTGACGTGAGTCGTGGGTGCGGTCGCGTTCTCGTGTGCGGTCTCACGGCGCGGCTGTGTCGCGGGCGCGGATTCGATGTGAGTCTCGGTGGGTGCGGCGGTGCGACGGCCGAGAACGGTCAGCGCGTGGGTGGAGGCGAGCAGTGAGATCGGCGGGAGTGTGGCGATCACGGCGGCAAGAACGGAGTTGAAGCCGGGGGTCGTGGTGAGAACGGCGTGGATCGCGTTTCCTGCGATCGAGACGGTGGCGGCTCGATGAGAATCTTCCAGAAGAATCGTCGCGCCCGGTGGTCGTGACGTCGGGAAACGACTCCCATCGTTGCTTGCAGGATCGTTCCGTCGACGATGACGGGGAACAGGAAGGCGATCTCTCTCGGTGGCCGGCCTGGATGCACAGGTCTCGCAGTGCGAGGAAGCTGAGAATGAACGCGGCCGCCCCGATTCCTACGGTGATGGTCACGCCTGCGAACCACATGGATCCGCTGACGGCTGTCACGTTCTCGGGCACTGAGGCGTTCTTGTTCTTGTGTCGCTTCGTCCACATCATAGTTCCCATAGTAACAATGAGAACCATGATATGGGAAGGGGTTCTCAGATGAGATTCGCAGGTCACGACGGGATCGAGGCGGATACGTGAGATGAGAGATGACTGCGCTCCGGCCGGTTCTCGGAGGAGTCGTTCGGGCGTGATGGTTCTTATCGCTCGGGTCGGCGTCTCACAATGTCGACTGATCCTGTTGCTCGTTGCAGAGGCCCATCGTTGGCGAAGCCGCCCCCTGGTGCATCCACCCGCGACAGCTCCGGTCCGAGTAGTTCAGGAAGGGTCAGTTCGCGGCGATCAGGCCGAAGACTCCGACGACGAATCCCATGAGGCCGCAGTAGAGGAAGAAAGCCGCTCCGAGCCTGTTCTTCTCTTGCCGTTCCCTCCTGGTCACGCTTTTTCTCCGCATGTACTCGCATGCTCCGAAGCAGATGAGCGCCGCGATGATCAGTAGCCACCACAGACCCGTGAGACCTCCGGCGAGATTGCGGACGGGTTCGGGTGGGCCGTCGAAGCCGAGGTAGGTGGTTCGGGCGTAGAGGTGGGGCTCATTCACGTCGGTGGCGGTCCTTGTCTCAGGCTCGGTCAGTCGGTGGTCAGCACTGTGTCACGCGACACCGACTGATCTTGGTGCGTCGTGGTGCGCCCCGCCATCGGCTCGACGGCGAGAACGGCGACCGCTACGACGAGAACGACGACGGCAACTGTCATTCGGCCGGCTACCGGATAGGCGTTGTTTGTGCTGGCGGGAGCGTTATCGTCACGGATTCTCGCGCACACTCGCATGGGTGCTCGAGGGTGCTCTGTACTGCTGCCTCATGGCAGGGATTCCATAGTAATAATGGGTTATATGAGGCGTGAGAATCCCACTGGGGAGTGAGAATGGATGGTTCTCATCGTGTCCTCAACGCATGAGGATGTGCGACTGAGAACCGGTCAGGTGCGATTCCAGCGGCCGACGCCGGTCTGGGCGGTGGACTTGACTTCCCCGGTGGCCGGGCGTCCCAGCTGTGGCCGTTGTTGTGTTCGGCTTCGAGTCGTTCGATTGTCTCGAGGACGGCGGTCTCGAGGAATTCGCTGAAGGTGCTCGGCGGGAGGACTGCGCGGGTGCCGAGGTAGGCAGCGCGGATGCGTTCGGCCTGGTCGGTGTGGAACCCGAGTTTGGGGCGCGGTGTGCGTGACGCCTCGGTCATTGCTGGTCCTGTTCTCCTGGGCGGCCGGGGGCGTTGCGTCCGACGCCGGTCTGGGAGAGGGATTTGAGTTCGCTGCGGCTGGGGTGCGCCAGGGCCGGCCGTCGTTGTGTTCGGCTTCGAGACGTTCGGTGGCCTCGACCAGCAGGTCGGTGATGAACTCGCTGAGGGTGGCCGGGGGCAGGATGGCGCGGGTGCCGACGTAGGCGGCGCGAATCCGGTCGGCGTCGGCTTCGGTGATGTCGAAGGCCATGCGCTTCTTCCCGGTCATGGTTCTCATCGTAACTTCGGTACGTGAGGCACAGCCTCTGCCACGAGTGGACATGTTCGAGGGTTCGAAAGGGAGAAGGCAGGGCGGATACCTGATATGGCTTGGCATGACCTACCCGAATAATATCTGTATATGGCTCGGCGTGTCCTACCCGAATACTCGATCTTGGTAGTGCACAGTACTCGGCATGGAAACGGCGGGGGAGTCCCTTCTCACTGACGAGCAGTGGGGAAACGAGGTGCTACTGCCGCATCGGCCGTTCGCGACGAACCAACTCGAGCACGGTCAGTACCGAATGAGCCGTGACCAGGCATTGATGATGCGCTACATCCAGCACTCTCCACACGCGTTGCTCGGATCGATCGTCATCGACTGTGACCACCCCGATGCGGCGATGCGGGCGTTCGAGAAACCGTCGGATCATCCGACGCCGAGCTGGGTCGCGCAGTCTCCCTCCGGGCGGGCGCACCTGGGTTGGTGGCTGGGCGACCATCGAGTCTGCCGTACCGACTCGGCGCGGTTGACTCCGCTGCGCTATGCCCATCGCATCGAGCGAGGTCTGTGTATCTCCGTCGGCGGAGACTTCTCCTACGGTGGGCAGCTGACCAAGAACCCGATCCACCCTGAATGGGAAACCATTTACGGTCCAGGGGATCCGTACTCGTTGCGGGATCTGGCGACCATCTACACACCTCGTCAGGCTCCGCGCCGGCCCGACCGCTCCGTGGGTCTGGGCCGCAATGTGACGATGTTCGACACTGCCCGTAAGTGGGCGTACCCACAGTGGTGGCACCATCGTCATGGCACCGTAGACCAGTGGCTCCAACTGGTTCTTCAGCGTTGTCACGGAATCAACAGCGAGTTCGCCGACCCTCTTCCTTTCATCGAGGTCCGTGCCACGGCGTACTCCATCGGCAAGTGGATCTGGCGTAACTTCGATGAGGGGACGTTCCGGGCGCGCCAGGCAGCACGTGGGAGCAAGGGCGGCAAGGTCATGAGCTCTGCCAAACGGGAAGCAAACAGGAAGCGGGCCACCAAGTTCGATCTGGCGACAGCATTGGAGTTCGCGCGATGAGCGGCAGTGCCCAGGCACAACAACGGCGGTCCATCACCGCAAAGGAGCTGGCACGCCGGCTCGGCTCGTCGGAGCGCACTGCACGTCGCCTGGTTGCCGAACCCCGAGACCAATTCCTCGAACGCGCAGAACGCCGACGCAAGCAGGTGGTCGAACTTCGCGAGCAGGGGATGAAGTACCGCGAGATCGCCGAGAAACTGGAGATGTCGACCGGAGCGGTGGGTCGGATACTGCATGATGCCCGCAAGCTCGAGGGGTAGGAGCGGCTTCCGCGTGAAACGATTCGATTCCCCTTCGCCGCTGTGGTTCTGACCGGAGCGAGAATTTCGTTCAGTAGCGGTGCCGGTCGAAGCGGTCCCCGCGGGTCCTGGTGCGCTTGCCCGAGCGCTGGAGCAGTATCTGCCGGATCTCGGCGAGAGCGGTGGCACGGGTGTCGTCGCTGGCCGGAGGATGAGCAGCACGCCGGTCGAGTTCGGCGCGACGTTCCGCGGCGCGGCGGTCCTGGATCTCAGTGCGGCGCTCGGTGGGGGTAGGCCCTGACCACACATCGGCGAGGGCACGGAGCTGCCAGCGCAGGAAAGCGGTCGGGGACGCTAGGTGTGGGAGGCTGCGGTCGCGGCGGAACTCGGTGATCTGGTCGGCTACGTCGTCGCCGGTCCATCGGGTGGTGTCGATGCCTGCGGCGGTCAGGGCATCGGCGATGGCTCCGACGTGGTGATGGGTGGTTCCGGGGACGTAGTGGCCATTCCGATCCACGCCGCGGTATTCGGGCATCGTGGGACCGAGTCGGTCGGCCAGGCGCGCTGCGGCGATCTGAGCGTGCAGGGGTCGTGGGTCACCCTCGGTCTTCGCCGAAGCCCGGGCGCGGCGCGTAGCGCGCGCGTTGGTGAGTACTTGAGAACGAGAGATACCTGTAGAACCCAAAGGGTTCTCCGGTAGATCCGCATGATTCGGAAACTGGGGATAAACAGAAGAGTTGGCAGTGAACTTGCTGGTCAGGGCCCATACGGAAGCTGCGCGAAGTTGTTTTCCGCCGTGGGTGAGGCTGGCTTCGATGCGTTCGGCGATGGTGAGGTAGCGGCCGCGGACGAGCTCGACGGCGGCTCCGATGCGGCGAAGGATCTGGCGGGCGCGGTCGAGGACGTCGGTGCTGATGCCGGCGTATTCGGCGAGGGTGTCGCGGGCGGCGGTGAGGCTGCGGCCGGTGGATTCGTCGGCGTAAGCGGCGTGAGCGTTGGCGGCGGCGATGAACTTGTCCGGGGCGATGCGGTGCTCGTGGCAGATTTTGATGCCGGTCTCGCTGCGGGCGAAGGTGATGATCTGGCGCATCCAACCCGCGCGGGAGTCCCAGACAGGGATGGGGGAGTAGGCACCATCGGCTACGCGGAGGTTGTAGCTGCCGCGACGGCGACCACGGCGGGTCTGGGGAGTGGCGCGGCCGGGACC
Source organism: Rhodococcus sp. B50 (assembly GCF_013602415.1). Taxonomy (NCBI): domain Bacteria; kingdom Bacillati; phylum Actinomycetota; class Actinomycetes; order Mycobacteriales; family Nocardiaceae; genus Rhodococcus; species Rhodococcus sp. B50. The sequence continues at coordinate 30,108 of NZ_WPAG02000001.1, forward strand.
TCGGCGGTTGTCCCGGGCGGTGCGTGTGCTCCGTTGAGGGCGACACGCGGGAATGTGATTTAAGACGGAAGTTGGCCCAAACGAGCAGCGCTCGCTAATATGCATAACGAAGACTTTCTGGTGAGAAAGTTCGAGTGGCCCGAGAGAGTTTGGCGACTGGCTCGGTCACATATTCGGTTTGGAAGACCCCTCGCTTGGCAGGCGGGGGGTTTTCTGCATCTGAAGGCGGGCTAGTTGGCGGCTAGCGGCCCTCTCTGGTGGCGTTTACACGGTCACCGCCTTGATCTCGCGGGCAAGATCCGGTCGACCGGCTTGTAGTGCGAGCAGGTCGGCGACGTATTGGGACAGCGCGACCTTGGCGTCCTTGGCATCGTTGCGGAGCTGTTCGTGCAGCTCAGCGGGGATGCGTAGAGTCATCGCGGCGCGGTCGCCTTTATGCGGCTGTGCCATGCGTAAACCCCCGTTCTTCAAGATCGGCCCGTTGAATCTGACTCAGATTAGCGGCTGAGAGGGCGGATGTCAGTTACCCCCGTACATCGGCGTGGCGCGTGTCGACTAGTGGGACGACAGTCGGAGCCTCGGAGCGGGTGGGAGGCGGCGGTGTGTCTCACGCCGGCGGTGGGGCACACTCTCACGAATGGCGTCACCGCAGCTTTCGACGAGCAGCCCTGCGACCACCACCGATTCCCAGCCGATCCCGCAACCTCGATGGAGACTGCCTCTGTTGGGTGATCTGCTCAGCATCGACGTGGCGAAGCCGGTTCAGCGTGAGATGCAGATGGCGCAGGAACTCGGGGGATCTTCGAGCGCAAGATCCTCCAGCACCGGCTGATCGTGGTCTCCGGCGCCGATCTGGTGCGCGAGGTCAACGACGAGGAGAAGTGGGCGAAGTTCCTCGGCAAGCCGCTCCGCAAGCTTCGTGTCATTGCCGGCGACGGGCTGTTCACCGCGTTCAACTCCGAACCGAACTGGAGGAAGGCCCACAACATCCTCGGTCCGGGATTCGGCCAGGCCGCGATGCGCGGCTATCACGACTCGATGCTCACGGTCGTCGACCGGCTGGTCGACAGCTGGGACACCGCCGCAGCCGGCGGCGAGTACGTGGACGTGCCGAAGAGCATGACGTCGCTGACCTTCGACGTCATCGGACGTTGCGGTTTCAGCTACGACTTCGACTCGTTCGGCCGCACCGAACCCGATCCGTTCATCGCAGCGATGAGCCGGGCGCTCGAGTACATCAACCGCTCGTCGAACGACATTCCGATCCTGCGTGCTCTGTTCGGTCGCGCGGCGCGTGAGCAGCACGAACGCGACATCGCGCTGATGCAGGAGACGGTCGATCGCATCGTCGAGGAGCGGATGAGCTCCGGTGAGCAGCGCGGCGATCTGCTGGACCTGATGATGCACACCGTCGATCCCGACACCGGCGAGCAGCTCGACCGCGAATCGATCCGCAATCAGGTGCTGACCTTCCTGGTCGCGGGCAACGAGACCACCGCGGCCACCCTGGGGTTCGCGGTCCATTTCCTGAGCCGACATCCCGAGGTGGTGGCGAAGGCGCGGGCCGAGATCGCCGAGGTCGTCGGTGCCGACGGTCGGATCGGGTACGAGCAGGTCGCCAAGCTGCGGTATGTGCGGCGGGTGGTGGACGAGACGCTGCGGTTGTGGCCGGCCGCCCCGGGTTATTTCCGCAAGGTGCGCGGTGAGACCACCCTGGGCGGACGGACGCTGCCGAAGGGTTCGTGGGTGTTCGTGCTGCTGCCGCAGCTGCACCGCGACCCGCTGTGGGGCGACGATCCCGAGCGGTTCGATCCGGATCGGTTCGAGCCCGCGGCCGTGCGGAAGCGTCCGGCGCACATCTTCAAGCCGTGGGGCACCGGTATCCGGGCGTGTATCGGTCGGCAGTTCGCGTTGCACGAGGCGGTGCTCACGCTCGCGTCGCTGATCCGGCGGTACGACTTCGCTCCGGAACCGGGCTACGAACTCGACGTGCACGAGGCGATCACTCTCAAGCCGCGGGGGTTGAAGGTCAAGCTCTCGCGTCGGTGACGGAGGCGGCCGACAGGTAAGTTCCCCCTGGGCAGCCATACTGTGCCCACGGTTCGGGGGAGGTTATAAGTTAATGGTGATTCTCAACGAGTGGCATCTGGTCGAAACGTTGGTCGGCGGCGAGATGTCCGTTGTCAGCTGCGGCGGCGTAGTCAAGGATTGGGCGTCGGTGACCCGGCATGTTCAGCCGGCCCCGGACCTTCCGGTCACGCCGATCATCGACGAGGTGATCCGCACTCGACGGCCGGTGACGCTCGATCTGCGCTCGCGCAAGGGGGCGCAGAAGGCGTTCCACATCGAGGCGCTGCCCGTTCTCGGCCCCAGCGGGGAGGCGCACGGTGTCCAGGTGTGGGTGGGTGAGCCCGGCCGGGTTCCCACCCCACCTCGAATCGCAGCTGGGATTGCGTGGAGTCTCGAGCGGATGGTGATCGGCCAGACGGTCGAAGCATCGATGATGTCCGGGGTGCTTCCTGAAGAGCACGTTCCGGAGCGAACTCCTGCGGAGTACATTGCCAAGGCGGTGAAGTTCGACGATTCGGCGTCGTTGTTCGAGCTGGGCATCGATCCGGTGCACGGTCGCCGGTGGGAGGCTCCGATGTCGGTTCTGCACGCCGACGGTCGGGTGATGCGCTGGTACTGCTGGGGCAAGGGCCGTACTGATCCGGGCAACGTGGGATTGCGGCTGTTGTGGCACGACGTCTCCGATACGACGTCACCGGAGTTGCCGACGTTGAGCGAGCTGGGAATGCAGGAGATGCTGCGATCAGCGGGGGTCTACACCGGAGTCTTCGTCGCCGATCTCGCCGTTCTGACGATGTGGCTGCCGGATGCTCCACCGTGGGTGTCCTGGCGAAACGTCAAGGGCGGAAACGAGATCGTGCATCCCGACGACCGGCATGTGCTGGCCGATGCACTGGCAACGTTCCGTTCGGGGGATACCGCACCTCGGTGCGTCGATGCTCGTCTGCGTTCGGAATCGGGCTGGCGGGCAGCGAAATTGTCGATCAGCCCGTATCCCGGCCCTCTCAGCGACCGTCTCGTGCTCGTTCAGATTTCAACGATTCCGGATGAATTCGATGCGGCCACAGAGGATTGCAGGGATCCGATCGCGGGGTGCGAGGCGGGTAGGTTGGTCCCGGACTATCGGCTGTGATCTGGTAGTTTGTCTTCCGCGTCCCCGCCCGTGGGGATTTCCCGGGGCTTGTCCACTCGGCCTCGGATGTAGCACAGCCGGTTTCGGCCGCTTCCGCATGTCCGCGTGAGGTGGGCTGCTATCTCCGCGGGGGGAGCTCAGACGTGGTTATCCGTATTTGTCGTGCGTCGACACACAGTGTGTCGCGCGTGTCAGACGGGTGCGCCCGGCGGTCGGGTGCGGGCCCGTTCGTAGGCGGCGCGGACCTCGGCTGTGTCCACTCCCAGAGCTCGGGCCAGTCGTTCGGCTACCGGCTCTCGCAGCGAGGTTTCCCCCAGCTCGAGGCTGCTGAGCGAGGCCGTGGAAATGCCGGCTTGCAGCGCCAGCTGGGGCTGGGTCAGGCCGGCCTGGGCGCGCAGATCGCCCAGATACCGGTCGTGCGGGGATATCCGCACCAGCTCGGACATCGGAACGTCGAGGGCGGCAGCGACACGGGCCAGACGGTCCACCTGCGGGGTCGCCTGCCCGGACTCCCAGGCTCGCACGGCCGCCACGCTCACTTCGGCGAACCTCGCCAGGTCACCACGGGTGTAACCCTTCTCCGTCCGCAGATCGATCAGCCTCTCCCGGTCGAATCCCCGAAGAGGCCGTCTCGTCATGCCCGAAACCTTTCCACGAGCCATAACACTGCCCTACAGGAATGGCTTGCGTCATCTTCCACTGGAATAGATTTTGCTGTAATGTTCCGGAATAGAGTTTCAATGAAAGGTTTCGTGGCGAAGGAGGTAACGATCGGCTGAGCCGAGGGAAGCGTCTGGCCGGCAACCAGCGCGAGCCACGGTGAGGCCACCGGCAAAAGGGAAACCCCCGGACACGTGTCAGTGATTGGCGTCGGTGTCACGTATCCGGGGTTGAACCACCTACGTACCAACCCGTCCGGGCTGACTACGCAAGCTCGGGCACCAGGTCACTGCGGACGAGAGCCCACTTCCTTGTCGGGCGCTGCTGTTCTGGCGTTACTCGACTGTGCGCGCCAACGGCAGCGTTCCCGCACCTAGTCGGCGCTGCCGACACGTGCACAAGCGGACTACCTCCCTGTGGTGACCACCCGATCTTCTCGGCCCTGACGGATCTCTTTCTCACTCAGGTCCTTCACGCATTCGGGACTCGATTCATTCGCAGGAAAGGCGATGTACATGTCCGTATCCAACGAAGATCAGCTGGTTTCCGGCACCGGCAGACACCGGCGCCGCCGAACGACCAGTGCGGTGCTCAGCACCGCGACTCTGGCACCGGCGGCAGCCGGGTTGCTCATTGCCTTTGCGCCGACGGCAGCAGCAGCGCCGACCGGCGACTCCGGCGGCGGGCAGGCAGGGATCACGTCCCCGCCGCAGTCCGTGGTGGTCAGGCGGGCATCACCTCCACGCCCCCCTCAACTTCTGCTCCTACACCCTCGACTCCTGATCCGCAGCCCGCCGAGAACTTCTGGGTAGCGCCTCCGGCCGAGTACAACCGCGGCACCCGCGCCTACAACCCGCAGACCGGCGGCGGTGTGTCGATGGCGCAGTACAACGGCTATTCGGGCGGCTACAACTCCGGCTACTCCGGCTACAGCGTTCCTGCTCCGCAGGCGCCGGTCGTGGTGGAAGGCCCGACCCTGCCGATCGAGGCTCCGGTCAACAAGATGCGTTTCGGCCGGGTGATCTTCGACCAGCCGAACTGGGTCTCGGACGTCGATGCCGACAAGACCAACCGCACGACCGCAGTGGTCGAGGCGATGGTCACCGACTACCACCGATCGACCGGCATGGAGACCGAAGAGGCCGAAAAGATCGCCTCGGCCCAGGTTGCAGGCACGGCCGTAGGTGCAGCGACCGGCTTCGGCACCGGCTGCCTCGCGGCTGGTGTCCCGACCGCACTGGCAGTGAGCACGGTCGCGGGCATCGTCGGGGCTGGAGCAGGCACGATGGTGCCTCTGCCGATTCCGGGGGTTGCTCCCGTGACCTCGGGCGTTGCCGCTACCGCCGCTGGTGCGGCGGCCGGATTCGGACTCGGATGCGCGGTCGGTGGTGGACTGGGCGCACTCGGCGGCGGTCTGGCCGGGTACGGGGTCGGCACGGCTTACGGCGCGGGCGAGGATGCCACGCCGATCGAAACCGAGGTGCCCGACATCGAGGCCGAACAGGTCACAGAACAGGTCGACACCACGCTCGCGCAGTGGTCGGAGGATCCCATCGGTGCGGCTGCGGTCGACGCTGTGCAGACCTTCGCCACCGAGACCGCACCTGCGATCGATGAGCAGGTCCGCGACTTCGTTCAGGCACAGCCCGGCGGTGAGCAGGTCATCGAGCAGGTCGACCAGGCACTCGACTCGTTCTTCACCGACGCGACGCCGGGGCTGACATCGCGCCTGGTCAGCGAGGCGGTCGGTCTGGGTCTCGGCGCGCCCGCTCCGGCAGTCGACGCCTGAGTCCAGTCGAGGAGGGAGAACCGATGAAGCGGAACGACCGAGCGGGCTCACCTCGGGTGTTCGATGCGACCGCACCTCGCACCCGCATGGTTCGGGAGTCGGTGCCGGTGTCGGTACCGGCGCCGAAGAGCGCTTTTCCTCCGGAGAACCGCGTCCGCCCGTGAGTCGGCGTCTCGAGTGGTCGCGGCGGCCGATGCCGGTCGCCGCGCCACTCACCCGACCACGCAGGTGACCACGCGCCGCCCTGTCGGGAAGGGACTGACCTATGCCGGTCTCGGCCTCGCGGCCGTGGCCGTCGTGGACTGGCCGCTGGGGCATCACCGCTCTCGTCGGCGGCGGTGACGACGACGCGGACTTCGGGCCCGTTGAATCTGACTCAGATTAGCGGCTGAGAGGGCGGATGTCAGTTACCCCGTACATCGGCGTGGCGCGTGTCGACTAGTGGGACGACAGTCGGAGCCTCGGAGCGGGTGGGAGGCGGCGGTGTGTCTCACGCCGGCGGTGGGCACACTCTCACGAATGGCGTCACCGCAGCTTTCGACGAGCAGCCCTGCGACCACCACCGATTCCCAGCCGATCCCGCAACCTCGATGGAGACGCCTCTGTTGGGTGATCTGCTCAGCATCGACGTGGCGAAGCCGGTTCAGCGTGAGATGCAGATGGCGCAGGAACTCGGGGGGATCTTCGAGCGCAAGATCCTCCAGCACCGGCTGATCGTGGTCTCCGGCGCCGATCTGGTGCGCGAGGTCAACGACGAGGAGAAGTGGGCGAAGTTCCTCGGCAAGCCGCTCCGCAAGCTTCGTGTCATTGCCGGCGACGGGCTGTTCACCGCGTTCAACTCCGAACCGAACTGGAGGAAGGCCCACAACATCCTCGGTCCGGGATTCGGCCAGGCCGCGATGCGCGGCTATCACGACTCGATGCTCACGGTCGTCGACCGGCTGGTCGACAGCTGGGACACCGCCGCAGCCGGCGGCGAGTACGTGGACGTGCCGAAGAGCATGACGTCGCTGACCTTCGACGTCATCGGACGTTGCGGTTTCAGCTACGACTTCGACTCGTTCGGCCGCACCGAACCCGATCCGTTCATCGCAGCGATGAGCCGGGCGCTCGAGTACATCAACCGCTCGTCGAACGACATTCCGATCCTGCGTGCTCTGTTCGGTCGCGCGGCGCGTGAGCAGCACGAACGCGACATCGCGCTGATGCAGGAGACGGTCGATCGCATCGTCGAGGAGCGGATGAGCTCCGGTGAGCAGCGCGGCGATCTGCTGGACTGATGATGCACACCGTCGATCCCGACACCGGCGAGCAGCTCGACCGCGAATCGATCCGCAATCAGGTGCTGACCTTCCTGGTCGCGGGCAACGAGACCACCGCGGCCACCCTGGGGTTCGCGGTCCATTTCCTGAGCCGACATCCCGAGGTGGTGGCGAAGGCGCGGGCCGAGATCGCCGAGGTCGTCGGTGCCGACGGTCGGATCGGGTACGAGCAGGTCGCCAAGCTGCGGTATGTGCGGCGGGTGGTGGACGAGACGCTGCGGTTGTGGCCGGCCGCCCGGGTTATTTCCGCAAGGTGCGCGGTGAGACCACCCTGGGCGGACGGACGCTGCCGAAGGGTTCGTGGGTGTTCGTGCTGCTGCCGCAGCTGCACCGCGACCCGCTGTGGGGCGACGATCCCGAGCGGTTCGATCCGGATCGGTTCGAGCCCGCGGCCGTGCGGAAGCGTCCGGCGCACATCTTCAAGCCGTGGGGCACCGGTATCCGGGCGTGTATCGGTCGGCAGTTCGCGTTGCACGAGGCGGTGCTCACGCTCGCGTCGCTGATCCGGCGGTACGACTTCGCTCCGGAACCGGGCTACGAACTCGACGTGCACGAGGCGATCACTCTCAAGCCGCGGGGGTTGAAGGTCAAGCTCTCGCGTCGGTGACGGAGGCGGCCGACAGGTAAGTTCCCCCTGGGCAGCCATACTGTGCCCACGGTTCGGGGGAGGTTATAAGTTAATGGTGATTCTCAACGAGTGGCATCTGGTCGAAACGTTGGTCGGCGGCGAGATGTCCGTTGTCAGCTGCGGCGGCGTAGTCAAGGATTGGGCGTCGGTGACCCGGCATGTTCAGCCGGCCCCGGACCTTCCGGTCACGCCGATCATCGACGAGGTGATCCGCACTCGACGGCCGGTGACGCTCGATCTGCGCTCGCGCAAGGGGGCGCAGAAGGCGTTCCACATCGAGGCGCTGCCCGTTCTCGGCCCCAGCGGGGAGGCGCACGGTGTCCAGGTGTGGGTGGGTGAGCCCGGCCGGGTTCCCACCCCACCTCGAATCGCAGCTGGGATTGCGTGGAGTCTCGAGCGGATGGTGATCGGCCAGACGGTCGAAGCATCGATGATGTCCGGGGTGCTTCCTGAAGAGCACGTTCCGGAGCGAACTCCTGCGGAGTACATTGCCAAGGCGGTGAAGTTCGACGATTCGGCGTCGTTGTTCGAGCTGGGCATCGATCCGGTGCACGGTCGCCGGTGGGAGGCTCCGATGTCGGTTCTGCACGCCGACGGTCGGGTGATGCGCTGGTACTGCTGGGGCAAGGGCCGTACTGATCCGGGCAACGTGGGATTGCGGCTGTTGTGGCACGACGTCTCCGATACGACGTCACCGGAGTTGCCGACGTTGAGCGAGCTGGGAATGCAGGAGATGCTGCGATCAGCGGGGGTCTACACCGGAGTCTTCGTCGCCGATCTCGCCGTTCTGACGATGTGGCTGCCGGATGCTCCACCGTGGGTGTCCTGGCGAAACGTCAAGGGCGGAAACGAGATCGTGCATCCCGACGACCGGCATGTGCTGGCCGATGCACTGGCAACGTTCCGTTCGGGGGATACCGCACCTCGGTGCGTCGATGCTCGTCTGCGTTCGGAATCGGGCTGGCGGGCAGCGAAATTGTCGATCAGCCCGTATCCCGGCCCTCTCAGCGACCGTCTCGTGCTCGTTCAGATTTCAACGATTCCGGATGAATTCGATGCGGCCACAGAGGATTTGCAGGGATCCGATCGCGGGGTGCGAGGCGGGTAGGTTGGTCCCGGACTATCGGCTGTGATCTGGTAGTTTGTCTTCCGCGTCCCCGCCCGTGGGGATTTCCCGGGGCTTGTCCACTCGGCCTCGGATGTAGCACAGCCGGTTTCGGCCGCTTCCGCATGTCCGCGTGAGGTGGGCTGCTATCTCCGCGGGGGGAGCTCAGACGTGGTTATCCGTATTTGTCGTGCGTCGACACACAGTGTGTCGCGCGTGTCAGACGGGTGCGCCCGGCGGTCGGGTGCGGGCCCGTTCGTAGGCGGCGCGGACCTCGGCTGTGTCCACTCCCAGAGCTCGGGCCAGTCGTTCGGCTACCGGCTCTCGCAGCGAGGTTTCCCCCAGCTCGAGGCTGCTGAGCGAGGCCGTGGAAATGCCGGCTTGCAGCGCCAGCTGGGGCTGGGTCAGGCCGGCCTGGGCGCGCAGATCGCCCAGATACCGGTCGTGCGGGGATATCCGCACCAGCTCGGACATCGGAACGTCGAGGGCGGCAGCGACACGGGCCAGACGGTCCACCTGCGGGGTCGCCTGCCCGGACTCCCAGGCTCGCACGGCCGCCACGCTCACTTCGGCGAACCTCGCCAGGTCACCACGGGTGTAACCCTTCTCCGTCCGCAGATCGATCAGCCTCTCCCGGTCGAATCCCCGAAGAGGCCGTCTCGTCATGCCCGAAACCTTTCCACGAGCCATAACACTGCCCTACAGGAATGGCTTGCGTCATCTTCCACTGGAATAGATTTTGCTGTAATGTTCCGGAATAGAGTTTCAATGAAAGGTTTCGTGGCGAAGGAGGTAACGATCGGCTGAGCCGAGGGAAGCGTCTGGCCGGCAACCAGCGCGAGCCACGGTGAGGCCACCGGCAAAAGGGAAACCCCCGGACACGTGTCAGTGATTGGCGTCGGTGTCACGTATCCGGGGTTGAACCACCTACGTACCAACCCGTCCGGGCTGACTACGCAAGCTCGGGCACCAGGTCACTGCGGACGAGAGCCCACTTCCTTGTCGGGCGCTGCTGTTCTGGCGTTACTCGACTGTGCGCGCCAACGGCAGCGTTCCCGCACCTAGTCGGCGCTGCCGACACGTGCACAAGCGGACTACCTCCCTGTGGTGACCACCCGATCTTCTCGGCCCTGACGGATCTCTTTCTCACTCAGGTCCTTCACGCATTCGGGACTCGATTCATTCGCAGGAAAGGCGATGTACATGTCCGTATCCAACGAAGATCAGCTGGTTTCCGGCACCGGCAGACACCGGCGCCGCCGAACGACCAGTGCGGTGCTCAGCACCGCGACTCTGGCACCGGCGGCAGCCGGGTTGCTCATTGCCTTTGCGCCGACGGCAGCAGCAGCGCCGACCGGCGACTCCGGCGGCGGGCAGGCAGGGATCACGTCCCCGCCGCAGTCCGGTGGTGGTCAGGCGGGCATCACCTCCACGCCCCCCTCAACTTCTGCTCCTACACCCTCGACTCCTGATCCGCAGCCCGCCGAGAACTTCTGGGTAGCGCCTCCGGCCGAGTACAACCGCGGCACCCGCGCCTACAACCCGCAGACCGGCGGCGGTGTGTCGATGGCGCAGTACAACGGCTATTCGGGCGGCTACAACTCCGGCTACTCCGGCTACAGCGTTCCTGCTCCGCAGGCGCCGGTCGTGGTGGAAGGCCCGACCCTGCCGATCGAGGCTCCGGTCAACAAGATGCGTTTCGGCCGGGTGATCTTCGACCAGCCGAACTGGGTCTCGGACGTCGATGCCGACAAGACCAACCGCACGACCGCAGTGGTCGAGGCGATGGTCACCGACTACCACCGATCGACCGGCATGGAGACCGAAGAGGCCGAAAAGATCGCCTCGGCCCAGGTTGCAGGCACGGCCGTAGGTGCAGCGACCGGCTTCGGCACCGGCTGCCTCGCGGCTGGTGTCCCGACCGCACTGGCAGTGAGCACGGTCGCGGGCATCGTCGGGGCTGGAGCAGGCACGATGGTGCCTCTGCCGATTCCGGGGGTTGCTCCCGTGACCTCGGGCGTTGCCGCTACCGCCGCTGGTGCGGCGGCCGGATTCGGACTCGGATGCGCGGTCGGTGGTGGACTGGGCGCACTCGGCGGCGGTCTGGCCGGGTACGGGGTCGGCACGGCTTACGGCGCGGGCGAGGATGCCACGCCGATCGAAACCGAGGTGCCCGACATCGAGGCCGAACAGGTCACAGAACAGGTCGACACCACGCTCGCGCAGTGGTCGGAGGATCCCATCGGTGCGGCTGCGGTCGACGCTGTGCAGACCTTCGCCACCGAGACCGCACCTGCGATCGATGAGCAGGTCCGCGACTTCGTTCAGGCACAGCCCGGCGGTGAGCAGGTCATCGAGCAGGTCGACCAGGCACTCGACTCGTTCTTCACCGACGCGACGCCGGGGCTGACATCGCGCCTGGTCAGCGAGGCGGTCGGTCTGGGTCTCGGCGCGCCCGCTCCGGCAGTCGACGCCTGAGTCCAGTCGAGGAGGGAGAACCGATGAAGCGGAACGACCGAGCGGGCTCACCTCGGGTGTTCGATGCGACCGCACCTCGCACCCGCATGGTTCGGGAGTCGGTGCCGGTGTCGGTACCGGCGGCCGAAGAGCGCTTTTCCTCCGGGAGAACCGCGTCCGCCCGTGAGTCGGCGTCTCGAGTGGTCGCGGCGGCCGATGCCGGTCGCCGCGCCACTCACCCGACCACGCAGGTGACCACGCGCCGCCCTGTCGGGAAGGGACTGACCTATGCCGGTCTCGGCCTCGCGGCCGTGGCCGTCGTGGGACTGGCCGGCTGGGGCATCACCGCTCTCGTCGGCGGCGGTGACGACGACGCGGACTTCGGTGGCCTGGTCCCGGACACCGCAACCGCTGCGCCGACAGCGGCAGCGGCAGCGGCAGATGACCCGTGCTCACCTGGCGAGGGTGACCAACTCTCCGGCGAAGGGGTGATCGCGGCGCTCGAACACCGCTATTACCTGCTGCGTTCGGGTGAGTCGGTGCGGGAGTTGATGGCCCCTGATGCGCCGTTGCCCGACGCGGCAATGATCCAGCAGGGCATCGACACCGTGCCGCTGGGGACCACGCACTGCCTCGAGGTCACGGCCATCGGGCCGAACACCTACAGCGCGCAGATCACCGAGGTCCGCCCGGATCGGCGCAACGAGTTCAAACAGCGCATCACAACGACCACGGCCGAGGACGGCCGAGTGATGATCCGCTCCATCGAAGAGGTCGGGTCATGAGGAAAGCAAGTCTCGCTCTGGCAGCGGCAGCAGTGACCACCGCGGCCGCGGTAAGCACACCGACGGTTGCTCATGCAGCGGAAACGAACGGGTGTGCGCGCACGATCGCGCTGATGATTCCCGGCACGACGGAAACGTCCGCTCATGCTGATCCGACCGTGCCGACGGGCATGCTCGCGGCGGTCGGTGACGCACTCGAGCAACGGTTCGGCAAGAACCTCGACGTGGTGTACGTGCCGTATCCGGGCGAGGCGTTCTTCAACGGCACGTCCTATGCCGAATCGAAGTCGCGGGGCGACAAAGCGGCAGCGGAGTTGATGGAGCGGTGCCCGTCGTCGAAGTACCTCATCGCCGGGTACAGCCAGGGCGCGCAGATCGGCAACGATCTGGCCGTCAACATCGGCCACGGTCTCGGTCCCGTCACTCCGCAGCAGGTCAAGGCGGTGATTCTGCTCGCTAATCCGAAGCGGGGCACCGAGGGCGCAACGTTGATCGGCCCGCCCCTGAGCGGTCAGGGCATCGCTGGGCCGGCCCCGGAAGGGTTCGGCAAGCTCGCGGGCAAGGTGTTCGACATCTGCCACCCGGACGATGCGTACTGCAACACCGATGGTCAGTCGACGCCGTTCCTGGCGTCTCTGGGCCGGATCATCGCCAATCCGCCGGGAGCGGTCGATGTCTCTGCCGAACTCACCTCGACTGCATCACCCCAGACTCCGACGATCACCGGCACGTCGACAGTGGCGCAATCCTCCCTGGTCGATGAGCTGTCCTCGCCGGGGACCTGGCGCAACGCGGATCTGTCGGCGGTGTTCGGGGCAGCCTCGCAGCTGGCCGAGTCGGTGTCTTCGCTCGATGCCGCTGGTCCGACGTCGACCACCTCGGCAGCGAACATCGCCCGCATGACGCAGCAGGCGCGGCTGGTGTCGGAGACTTTGACGCCGGTCGATCAGGCGCGACAGTGGATCGACAGCAATCCGGGCGCGCGTGAGACGTTCACCTCGGCTCCCGAGGGATCGCCGGAGGCGACGACGGCGGGTGTGCTCGACATGCTCGAGCAGGTCGATGTCCCGGCAGTGTTGTCGGCCGCCGAAGCGGTGACCGGGATGAGCACGGCCTTGCTCAAGTCACGGGCCTCGGGGGAGTCGGTCGATGTGTCGACGCTGGCAGGGTCGGCAGATGCGCTGGTCGCGGGTCTGTCGCCGTTGGCGGCCTCGGGTCCGGTGGAGTTGCGGACGGCAACGCAGGTGCTTTCGGTAGCCAAGCCGACGACGATCCTCAATCAACTGCTGGGCGTCGTCTCCGGCGTGACCTCGGTCGACTATCCGGCGGTGGCGGCCGGGTTGCAGCAGCTTCCGATCAAGATTGCCACCGGCGATGTGCACGGGGCGCACGCGGTCGCGGGGGATCTGAACAATCAGCTCTCCCCGCTGGTGAAGATGGCTGCCGGGGTGGATTTCAAGACACTCTCACGGCTGGTGGCGATGGTTCCGGACCCGTCCGGCACGGCCGCAATCGCCGCGCTGGTGCTTGATCTGCTCGGCAACGTCGATGTGATCCGCTTGGCCCGCAATGTCGGTGAGATTCAGGAAATCGCCTGGTCGGTGGCCGAAAGCGGGAACGTGCTCGAGCTGTCTCGGCTGATGCCGGTGGCGGTGGATCTGGCGCAGGTGGCTCTCGGCGTGCTCACCCCGGGCCAGAAGATGAGTCCCGATCAACTGCACGATCCGGGCGATCCGATCGGCTCGCTGATGTCGGTGCAGGCACAGGACAGTGATTTGGCCGGCCTGGGCCAGTCGGTGATGACGCTGGCGAGCAGTGACAGTGCGGCCGAGCTGGGGCAGCTGGTGGCCGAAGGATTCACCGCGGCGAGTTTCTACGCCTCGAATTCGCACATTGCGTATCCGAGCTGGTCCCCGGATGGGAGGGACAACGCGATCGACACGATGGTGAAGGTTTTCGCCAAGGCGATCGACTGAGGCCGGTCGGTCCTGGTCAGCGGGTGGTGCCGCTGCCAGGACCGGGAGCCTTCCACTAACGCGGCATCCGACCTCGGGTGGGCGGATGCGAAGTCACTCACGTGCATGGCCTGGGCGGGCTAGCGACAAGCACTCATGCAAAGGGGGTGAGAACGTGGCTTCTTCGACGACGAAAATTACGCTGGCAGCCAGCGTCGTGGCCCTGATGGGTGCGCTGGTGATGTGCGGCAGCGACAATCCCGATCCGGACAACTGCCTGCCGACGCAGGGACTGTCCCGGTCACCGAACAGCCTGCGTGCTGCCACCGGCAAGAAGGTGCAGCCGATGGTCACCGGCACCTACACGTTCACCTCCGGTTTCGGCCCGCGCTGGGGTACCTCGCACAACGGCATCGACCTGGCGGCGCCGATCGGTACGCCCTTCTATGCACCGATCGACGGAATCGTTGTTGCGGCAGGAGATTCCGGCGCGAGCGATGAGAACGGTTTCGACAACTGGATCATCGTCGACTCGGCCACCGCGGACGGGTCGACCATTTCGACGGTCTACGGGCACATGTTCCCGGACGGTGTTCTCGTCTCCGTCGGTGACGAGGTGCGCGCCGGGGATCTGATCGGCCTGGTCGGCAACGCCGGAGGTTCGACCGGACCGCACCTGCATTTCGAGGTCTGGCCCGGGGGCCGACTCGACGGCGGATCTCCGATCGACCCGATGCCGTGGCTGGCCGATGCGTCTGAACTCGACGCCCCGCAACAGCGTCCGACCTCGCCGAATGTGCAGCTGGTCGCGGCCGAGACTCCGCTCGGTGCCGGTTGCACCGGCCTGACGCGCCCCGGCGGACGCTCCCTCGCGCCGGGATCGGTCCCCGAGGAGTTCCGGGAGTGGATCGTCAAGGCGGCTCAGACCTGCGAGGCGATCGACGCTCCCTTGCTGGCCTCCCAGCTTTACGCCGAGAACCAGTTCCGCTACGGTCCCTCCTCGCCGGTGTCTGCGGCGGGGGCACGCGGGCCGGGGCAGTTCATGCCCGCAACCTGGGCCTCGATCGGCCAGGACTACGACGGTGACGGCGTGGCCGACGTGAATTCCATCGGTGATTCGGTGATGGCGATGGCCGCCTACGACTGCCAGATGTGGGAGCAGACGCAGCAGTGGCTGCGCGAGGGAAAAGTCTCAGGTGACGGCACCGAGTTGATGCTCTCGGCCTACAACTGCGGGCCGGGCAACACACTCGTTTCCGGCGGGGTGTGCGGCAACGCGGAGACCACGAGCTACGTCCGCAATATCCTGGCCGGCCGCGCTGACTTCGCCGGTGTCGACCAGTCTCGGCCGCCGTCGGTGAGTGGTTCGCGGGTGGTCGATGCAGCACTTGGATGGCTGGGCACCGATTACGCCTGGGGCGGCGGGGATGCCACCGGACCGACTCGCGGCATCGCCGATGGCGGTGTCGCTGATGAGCACGGCGACCACAGCAAGGTCGGCTTCGACTGCTCGGGCCTGGTCGTGTACGCGGTGGCGCAGGCGACGGACGGAAGAATCGTTCTGCCACACCAGGACTCCGCGCAGGTCAACGATCCTCGAGGGACGCCTGTAGCCGAGGCGACGGACTTGCAACCCGGAGACATCGTGCAGCCCTACCCCGGCCACGTGTGGATCTGGATGGGGACAACAAAGTTGTCGAAGCACCCCAGTCCGGAGAGAAGGTCCGGATCACCGAATGGACGCCCCCGAAACATGTCAGAGCCATCCGATTTCATTGATGCACAACGGATTTCATAGGCCAGAACATCGGAAACGATGACACACCAGGAAGGGAACATCACACTGTGAGCGAAGAGTGGGACAAGGCGGAATCGGCCGTCCGCACCCTCGGATCGACCCGGACAGTCCAGGCGATGACGGCCTCGGACCTGCGGGCTTGGGCTGCGGAGAACAACCTGATGACGCGCACCCAGTGGCCGAAGATCAAGCGCGAGCTCTACAAGCAGTTCGATGTGGACTACGACGCCCTGCGAGAACGCGAGCAGCGTGAACGGGCCGAAAAGCTGGCCGCGGCCGCCGCATCGGCTCCGGTGGTGTCCTTGGCCTCGGCCGGCGACGAACGTGGCTCGTTCGCCGTCGTCGGCGATGCCGACACCAGCGATGTCGCCTGGTACGGATCGTTCCACAAGGACGATCGGATCTTCCGGCCCGGCGATCAGGACTCGGCGGATGAGGCCAGCGCCGGTAAAGCCGTGTTCCTCGCTGCGAAAGTCCGCGACCACCTCGAGGTCGAGGCGGTTCGGTTGCGTCTGCGGGTGAGCAGTGAACGCATCGACGGGGTAAAACTGGCCGATCTCGCGGCAAAAAAGCAGGTCATCCTCGATCTTGAGGTGACGCCGACCGGGAATCCGGCCGAGCAGTGGTGCCTCGAACCGGGCTACGGCGAATGGCGGGCGATCCGCCTGTCGGATCTGGTGGTGGCCGAATGATCCGCCGACTGGCACTGATCGGTGTCCTCGCCGGAGCCCTAACGGTGGCCGGATGCAGCTCCGAGACCGACCAGGATCAGACCACTACGAACTCGTCGGCACAGCCGTCGTCGACGCAGGCATGGCCTCCCACCGAACCGGCTGCACCCACCGAGCAGTCCACCCCCGCTCCGGCGGCACCGACGGTGGACACCTCCGATCCGGGCGAGCTCGGCCGCACGGTCGTCGAGACCTGGTTCTCCTATGACACCCGCACCGACACCAATCGCAACGACGCGCCGGTGCGGGCCGCCGATCTGGGCGTGCTGACCGGCGAACTCGACGCGCAGGTCCGCGCCGATGTGCAGATCCCGGTCAAGGCCAGCGGTGAGTGGGCACAGTGGGCGTCGCAGGGCGCGACGGTCACCGTCGTGGCGGTGGAGGTCCCCAACCAGGGACAGGCCAATACCGCGACGAAGTATCACGGCATGTACGAGGTGACCAGCACGGTCACCGATTCCAACGGCACCGAGATCGGCACAGACGTGCAGTACGTCGCCGTGGTGCTGACCGACAACGGCGACGGATGGCGCGTTTCGTCCGTCACCACCCTGTGAGGTGAGCGTGATGGCTGACATCGCTGACTACAACCACGAACCGACCATCGACCCGCGTCGGCTGCGGCTACGCCCGAACCGTCCCGCTGTCGAACCCGACCCGGCCCCGGCTCCCGAGCCTGTAACCGAGGACATCGCCGATCCGTACGGGGTCGGAGTAGATGCTCTCGCGGCCGTCGACGAGCCGATCGCGCCGACAGCAATGCCGTCCACCGGGCACGGCGCACTGTTCGACGAGGCCGCCTCACCGGCACTTTCCCAGCCTGCTCAGTGGGGTTGGCGGGGTCGGATCAATGCAGCTCTGGGAACGAAACTGGCCCCGAATGCGGCATCGGCAGAGACCGGCCACCGGGCGGCGGTCGAAGCGATCCAGCGAACGCTGCCGGGTTCGGGCACGGTCGCTGTGGTCAACACCAAGGGCGGAGCCGGCAAAACTCCGACGTCGATTGCGCTGGCAGCGATGCTCGGTAAGCATCGCGGCCGCGGGGTCGTGGCGGTGGATATGAGCGAGGCCGGCGGCACCCTCGGCATTCGCGCAGCGCGTACCGCACCCATCGAACGCACGGTGTGGGATGTCCTCGACAACGCCGCGCGGCTGATGTCGGCCGACGTCGAGGCGGGGGAGCTGGCGGCGTATCTGCGGCTCCAGCCCACCCACGACGAGATCCTGGCCGGGAACACCGATTCTTCCTACGACGACATGCTCGGCGAGGACGAGTGCGCGGCGTTGGGCGCGGTGCTTCGTCGCCATCGCGACCTGCTGATTATCGACACAGCCACCACTCCGCAGGCTGGGGCGTGGCAGTGGGCGGTACGCCATGCCGACGTGCTGGTGGTGCCGCTGCCGATGCGCCGGGACATGGCGCAGCACGCCTACGCGATGCTCGACGGCCTCCGTAAGCGGGGGTCCGAGCATCTGGTGCGCTCTGCGCTCGTGCTGCTGTGCGCGACGCCGGGGTCCGATCCGAACCTCGAAACTGCGATTGTCGACGAGTTCGACTCTCTCGGTGTGCAGACCTACGTTCGGGTCCCGTTCGAGCCGGTCTTCGCCACCGGTGAGCGGATCACGCTCGAGGCGTTGTCGCAGAGTTCGATCATCGCGTGGACGAATGTCGCGGCGATGGTGACCGATGCACTGGCCGAGGCCATCGTCGAGCGGCAGGCCGGACTCCGGCAGCAGGGGGTACCGGCTCCGGCGGTCGCCCCGGAACCGGCTCCGCCGACGTTCGCGGCGGACGTTCCGAGCTTCGTAGCGACCCAGCCGGCCCCGGCTCCCGAGTCGGTTCCCACAGCTGAGCCGCCCCCGGCCCCGGTAGTGGAACCCACTGCCGCTCCTGCTGTCCGGGTGCCTGAGACGGACCCGGCCAGGGACCTGCCCCTGGACTACCGGCCCACCGCCGAGGCGGCGGAAGCGGCCCCCGAACCGGACGCCTCGAGCGAATCCGCTGCTGAGGTGCACCAACCGCCGGCCCCGGCCCGACGGCCGCAACCACCGAAGCCGTCGAGCTTCGATCCCTACGCCTGACCTTCTGTGTGAAAGGACCCCTGTGATGTCTCGCAATACCTCGATGCGGTCGCTACCTCGTAGCGTGGCCCGTGCTGCGTCCCTGCTGTCGGCCACGATCGGCACGGTGTTGCTCACCGCCGGTACCGCCTCGGCTCAGACCGACAATCCACTCGACGGAATCTCCCCTGATCTGGGGGTGTTCGGTCCTACGTTCCAGAGCACCTGGTCGCGGATTGCGGGCGGTATCTGGGGTGCGGTCCTGGCGGTATCCGCAGTCAACCTGATCATTTCGCTCTACAAGATCCGTAAGGCTCGCGCCGGGGGCTACCAGAGCGAATTGAGCGATTCGATGGATTCGGCCAAGACCGCTGGTGTGGCGTTCGGTTGCGTGGCCGGAGCCGGGATCATCGTCGGCGCCATCTTGTTCGTCGTCAACGGCTGATAGCCGATCTACCAGCACTGTTAGGAGAATCAGATGGCACCCGATTTCAGCTCGATCAAGCCGGGCTCCCAGCAATCGCCCCCGGCAACAGCAGCACCGACGCCGACATCCTCGGCGAAGACGACAGAGACCACAGGATTGAAGGCGGCGTTCGGCAGACTACCCACATGGTTCAAGTACGGCCTGGTGATCCTGCTCGTGGCGACGATCCTCGGGAGCATTCTCGCGGGGTTGAGCGGCGGTAGCTCGGAGTCCGACACGGTGCGGACCGGGCACGGTCCCAACTCGATCACCAACGGTGTTCCGCACGGCTACGACCGCACCGAGCCCGGCGCGCAAACGGCAGCAACGAACTTCGTGCAGGCCGCAAATCAGGTCTCTCTCGGTCGAATCTCTGCCGACGAGGCCAAGTCGGCCCTCGTCGGCAGCAACGCCAGCGATGCGCTGCTGGCCGTCCTCGACGAGAGCGTGACTCAGGCCGAGGGCACGGTGATGAACGTCCTTCCCGCCCTGGTCAACGTCACGGACTACTCGGATGATCGTGCGGTGGTGTCGGTGTGGGCGGTCTCGGCGAGCCAGAACGATCTGAGCGGCACGGGCAAGGTCAGCGTCCTTACGGTCTGGTCCACGACCACGGTGACCTTGGAGTGGGAGAACGGGGATTGGAAGGCCGTGGATTGGACGTTCCGTTCCGGACCCGAGCCCGAAGAGGTCTCGTTCCCCGAAGGGGATTCCACTCTCGCCGAGTTCGGCGCGAACGGCCTCTACACCTTCTTCGTGGAGTAAACATGCGATCCCGTGTCCGTACTTTTCTTGCAGTGCTGCTGGCGGTGCTCGCGTTGGCCTCGAGTGCCACGCCCGCGTGGGCGCAGCCGCTCAGTGGCGCTGCCGAGGGGTGGCCTGCTGGGATGCCAGACGAGCTCAAGGAGTTCTTTCCCGGTCACCCGGAGTTCGAGGCGGCCGGGTGGTCGACCGATCCGGCGTGTGCGGACAAGGGTGGCGACTTCGGGCAGTACCTCGCGCAGTACCTCCGCTTCGACCAGCAAATTCTCTACTGGGCGTCCCCGGTGACGCAGCGCATCGCGCAGTACGCCGAGCTGATGGGTGTTTCAGAGGACGAAGCGAAGCAAGCGGTGCTCGACGGCAAGACTCCGACCACCTGGCCGGCATCCTTCCCCGGTGGCGACCCGGAGTTCTCGCCCTCGGCCAAGATGTGCGCTGCGGATCTGGCGAAGTGGTCGGAGCCCAGCGGGAACCACTGGGGATTTACCTGGGCGGCTGCACCCGACGCCGGTTCGATCGCAGTGATGAAGCAACAGAAGTGGGTCGATAACCTGCCGGACGACATTTTCGAGAATCCGTGCAGCGATCACGAGATGCTTTGCAACAGGGCTTATTTCCTCGACTGCGACAAGGGCACCAACATCAGCGAGATCAACCAGTGCCGGGGCTGGAACGCACAGGTCGGAGCGATGTTCGGCGGCATCTGGAGCTGGAAAGAGCAGAACAAGGACTTCGCCGACCGGTTCCTCGATCTCGCCAGAGTCGGTGGTGTGGTCCTCAAGGCCGCCACGCCGCTTCAGATCCAGCTCGGCGTCGGCCTCGGTATGGCGGCCGTCGACAAGGCCAGTGATGTAGTCGCGTTCATCGCTGATCCGGGCAGTGTGATCGACGACTGGGCCAACAGCACCAAGGAAAGCGCGGTATCGCTGACCACCTCGGTCCTTGAGGGCTTGGCGAACATCCACGAGTTCAACCCGCGGGATGAAGGTTTTCTGCGGTGGTACGCAGTCAGTTGCGGAATCGGGGTGTTCGTCATGTCGATCACCGCACTGTTCACGATCTACCGAACCTCCGCACAGAAATCGACACGAATGGAACTGGCGCACAGCCTGATCGGATACGCCCCGTTGGGTGTGCTGTCGATGATGTTCGCCCCGGCCGCCGCCGAAATGCTGGTCCAGCTCTCGCACGCGCTGACCACCTCCCTGTCCGGACTGCTCAAGCAGGACTTGGAGCAGGCGGTGGTGTCGGTATCGGCAATGCTCGGAGGCATCACGAGCGACACCGTCGTCGGTGGCTCTCTGACCGGCATCGTGTTCTTCGGGTTGTTGTTTCTCGGGTCGCTGGCGTTGTTCTTCGGCATGTTGATGCACGCCGCTGCCTTGCCGATCCTCGCCGGCCTGACAGGTGTCGCGTTCGGATTGTGGGTGCATCCGAACCTGCGGAAGAAGG
The DNA here is from genome assembly GCF_013602415.1 of Rhodococcus sp. B50. Classification (NCBI taxonomy): domain Bacteria; kingdom Bacillati; phylum Actinomycetota; class Actinomycetes; order Mycobacteriales; family Nocardiaceae; genus Rhodococcus; species Rhodococcus sp. B50. The sequence continues at coordinate 51,281 of NZ_WPAG02000001.1, forward strand.
CGATGCGCCCAATCTTCGTATTCATCTCGATCGTGTTTTCCAAGCCGGTGATCTTCCTCGGCCTGGGGTTCTTGGCCACGGTGCTGATCGACAGCAGCGCCGGGGCTTACGTCGACGGTGACCTCGCATCGCTTGGCGCCTTGGCGATGTCGGCGGTATGCATCGGACTGGTCGGACTCGCACCGTGGTCCCTGCTCAAGTACGCCCCGTTCATGCCGTCCAGTGAAGATTCGGAAGGCTTCGGCGACACCGGATCGGCGACCGGACAAGGGCTCGGCGGCACGTTGCAGACCGCGCAGATGGCAATGATGGCCCGCGGCGGTGGTGGCGGGGGTGAGGTCGCTGCGGCCCGCTCCGCAGGGGCGGCACACGCCCATCCTGTCGGCGGCGGGGGCGTTGGCGGGGGAGTGGCTTCCACCTCCAACGGGTCGACGTCCCATAGTTCCGCCGGGTCGACCTCCCACCAGCATTCGGGCGTTACCGCAGGTCATAGCGGTGGTGGGCACGGTGGGGCGAGCACTCGCAAGCTCATGGGGGCAGCCAAGGGCATCTCCGGCACGGCCGCCTCGGCCGGGGTTGGTGCGGTGGTAGTAGCCGGAACGGTCGGCGGTGCAGCACTGAACAAGGCGGCGCAGGCAGCGCAGAGCGCTCCCGAGCGAGCCGACAACATGGGAGATCAGTGATGAGTGACAGTGAGCAGCGCACCTCGATCCTCGGCTCGGAAATCGCTCGCCGAGGACTGATCCCCGTTCCTGAACCGGTGCTGTTCGCCTATGCAGCGGCGCTGATGGTCTCGATGTTCCTGTTCGTCTTCTTCGGATCGACGATCTGGACACTGGCCGGTGTCCTTGCGGTGGTGGGCGGCACGCTGTGGGCGACGACCGACATCAACGGTCGCCGGTCTTGGGCGGGGGAGAAGCTACACCGGATCCGGGATCGGCGGCGGCGAAAGCACGGTGAACACCTCTACCGGGCACCCGGTGATGAGTCGTACGGGGTGCCCGGAGCCGATCCGGGCTGGGAGTTCCCGGTGCCGCTCGGAGATGTCGCGCCGCTGGATCTGACCGATACAGGTCTCGATGACATGTTCATCCTTGAGCACCGCACGCCTGGTGACAACAACTACTACTCGGTGGTGCTGTCGATTCAAGGGCTCGCGGAAGGGCTGCGCGGTGCGGAGGAATGGGCAGTGACCTCGCAGGCGTTCTCGCGCACGCTGGCCTCGTTCGCGCGCCGATCCTCGCTGCTTCGAGGGCTGGAGATGGTGCATCGCTCGGTGCCGGCCGATCTGACTCCGCACGTGGCGTGGATGGAATCGGTGGTGCGTGCGAATCCTCATGCACACCGGGTGATGCCTGCGGTCGAGTCCTACGGCCAGCTCATCGACGGTCTGGCCCCGGAGTCGGAGGAGCATCGTTGCTACGCCACGCTGATCTTCCCGAAGTCGGTCGAGTTGCTGTCAGCGGCAGGAGCGGTCGCCAAGCGTAAGGGCGTAGAGGTGAGGGCCGGTATCGGCCAGGTCATCGTCGAGGAGACCATGCGGGCGGTCGGTGCGCTGACCTCGGCCCGGCTCGGGCAGGTGCAGGTGCTCGGCCAACAGCGTGCCTGTGCGGTGTTCCGCTCGATGCTCGATCCGTCCTATGCGCTCGATGCCCATCGTGGCGCGAACTGGGGCAACTGCTGGCCGTCGTATGTCGGCGGAGACCTGTCGACACGGGTGTCCGACCGATGGGATACCCGCGTCGGGTTGATCCGGCCCGGTTCGATCGAACCGATCCCGCTGCACGCTGAATGGCTCTCGCCGCTGTTGACCGGCGTCGACCCGGACCCCGGCGATCCTGTTGAGGGGCTTCCGGCCCAGCCAACAATCCGCACGGTGAAGATGCGGATGGATTTCGTCGATGCAGTCAAAGCGCGCCAGGTGGCACGCAAGGACGCGACCGAGGATGCAGCACGCCAGTACAAGGAGCGAAAGAAGGGCCAGGTCACCGACGGTGCATCGGAGGTCATGGCGTCGGCATCACTGCGTCGCCGCGAAGACCTCAAGCCGGGATCGGGACACCACGGGGTGATCTGGTCGATGGCAGTGTCGGTCACCGCACCGGATGAGGATGCGGTGATGCGGGCGTGTGCGCGGCTCGAACAGGCCGCCGACCAAGCCGCCATCAAAGAGTTCACCTGGTTCGACGACAGCCACGATGTCGCGCAATTCCTCACTCTGCCGCTCGGCCGCGGACTCGCGGCCACCAAGTACACCCGGGCCAAGGGGGTCTGATGCCGTCACTACGCAGCCGCAAAAAGGACGCTGCGCCTGCGCCGACCGCTCCGGAGGTAGTTCAGGCGGACACGCTGGCGGTTCCTCGTCGGCGTCCGCCGAAGCGCAACAAGTGGCTCGACCGGTGGGGCTGGTACGAACCGCGTCCGGAAGGTGTGTGGTCAACGACTCGGCAGGCCGAAGCGCTGAATCTGGCAACCACCCGCAAGAACGTGCGGCACGAAGGTCTCGTGTCGGGGCGGAATCTGATGTCGAATGCGCTGGTCATCACCGATCCGTTCGCGTTGTACGGCAGTGAGATCGAGAACATCAACGTCGCGGTGGTCGGTGACATCGGCAAGGCGAAGTCCTCACTGATCAAGACCACCCTAGGTCTGCGGCAGATCGCGGCCGGCCGTCAGGTCGTGGTGATCGACAAGAAGCGCCAGGGTGATCGCGGTGGCGAGTACACCGAGCTCGCCAAGTCGTTGGGGGTGCCGTCGATCAGGTTCCAGACCGGCGGTGACGGTGCGCGGTTGAACATCATGGACCCGGCGATTTCGTCGTCGGTGACCACTTCCGGTGGCATCGTGCCAGCCGGTCAAGAAGTGCTGATCGCCGCGGTACTCGAGGACACCATGCAGCGGACGTTGGTGCAGACGGAGATCGCGGCGCTGAACCTGGCGCTGAGACTGGTCAACGAACGTGCCCGCAGCGAAGGCACCGAGCCGATCCTGCGTGATGTCGCCGATCTGCTGCTGTCAACGCCGGAAGAAGCGACGGTCACTTTCGGTGAGGTGTGGGAGAAGGAAGCGTGCCGGTGGGGTCGTGATCCGGGCCTGGCGCTGCGGCAGCTCTGCGAAGGAGATCTGCGCGGGTTGGTCGATCAGCCGACCTCGGCCGATGTCCGTCATGCGCTCGACCATCCGCTCGTGCACTTCGATGTGTCCGAATTGCCCAACAAGGGACCGGCGCTGCGGGTGGTGATGACGGTCATCAATACGTGGCTGTCGAATGTTCTCGCAGCTCGAGCATCCGAGCACAAGCAGACCATTCTCATCGTCGAGGAAGGCTGGCACATCGCGGAAGGCTCGACGGGGCGGGTTTTCCGCGACAATATGAAGCTCTCTCGCGGCCTGGGCCTGTCCACGGTCTCAGCGTTCCATCACATCGCCGATCTACCTGCGGATTCTCCGGCCAGGGCGTTGATGCAGGAAGCCGGGATCGTGTTCCTGTATGGACAGGATCGGGTAGACGATGCCGAGCAGACGGTTCGCATGTACCACCTGCCCGAATACTGCGTCGATCTGCTGATGTCGATGCACAAGGGGCAGTGTCTCGTGGTGATGGGCAAGTCCGATCCGGTGCTGATGAAGCACGAGCGGTCCCCGCTCGAGATCACCCTCACCGACACCGATGAGGTCATTCGGGGTGAGGCGAGCACGCTGGTCGGGCAGACCCGGCTCCCGGACACTCTCGATGCCGAGGAATTGGCCGAGCTGGTGGGGGCGGTGCAGTGAACGAGCGGGGTCAGCAGCGGCCGACACAGCCGGTGATTCCGGTCGGCACCGGCCTGGTGGTCGTGGTGATCGGCGGGGTCCTGTGGACGGTGTACGCCGGGGGCGCGGTTGCCGGCCTGGTGACCGGGGTAGGTCCGGTGTTCCCGGAAGGGCTGCACGGCACGTTGTCGGTGTTGCGGACGTTGGTGCTCACGCCGGGCGATCCGACGGTGGGCTGGCCCGAGGACTCGCGGCCGGGCTCGGCGATCGCGGTGTGGGTGTGCCTGATCGCAGCGATGCTGGTCTATATCACCGTCGCCCTCGTGATCGACGGGAAGGTTTCGGCACGTCAGCGCGCTAAGCGCACGCGCCAGGAAGGGTTTGCGGACCGGGCGGAGCTGCGGCAGCGCGGCCTCGATCGTAAGAGCGCAGTGAAAGCCGCGAAGACGAATCGGGCGAGCTTGGGTGATACTCCGGCCCGCAAGATCGACGCGCACCAGGTGGCGACCCGGATCGGCACGCTCTACGGCGAGCATGGCAAAGATGCCGAGGTGTTCGTCCAGTACCGGGACGGCACGCTGGTCGAGGGTCCGACCGGATCGGGCAAGAGCTGGCGGTTGGCCTGGCAGCGGATCGTCGAGTCGGTCGGGTTCGTGCTGGCCACGACCACCAAACCTGATCTGCTGTGGTCGACGGTGGGGCAACGGTTGGCGTCCGGCCCGGTCGAGGTGTTCGACCCCGAGGGCATCACGCGGTGGCCGACGCCGATGCGGTGGTCCCTGCTGGCCGGCTGCGATGACCCGGACACGGCGATCCGGCGTGCCGATGCGCTGGTGCAGGCTGTTCCCCTCGGCGATACCAAGAACAGTGGGTACTTCTCGACGAACGCAGCGAAGTACCTGCGGTGCTGTCTGTATGCGGCCGCGGTGTCCGGTGGGGATGTGACCACCTTCTATCGCTGGGCGATGCAGCGGCAGGTGCCGAAGGTCAAGGAGATTCTGGACCGGGACCTGCCGACGTGGAGCGTGGAGTATTCGCAGCTCGGCGGCTCGGGATCGGATTCGGTCGACGATGTGATGTCGACGGTCTCGACGCTGCTCGATCCCCTCGCCTCACCGAAGCTGATGGCGGCAGTCAATGTCACCGCCGACGAGTCGGTGAACCTCGCGCAGCTCATTCGCGACGGCGGGATGCTGTATCTGATCTCCGAAGGCTCCTACGGTTCGAGCGCACCGATCGTCACGGCGTTGGCGGCGGAGGCGTATTACCTGGCCAAAGAGATTTCGCGGGAGTACCCGGAGGAGAGAATCGACCCTCCGGTGCGGTTCGTTCTCGATGAGGTCAACAATGTCGCGCCCATCCCGGATCTGCCCGACAAGGTCTCCGACAGCGCCGGGCGAGGGATCTCGATCTGGGCGTTCTGCCACGGTCAGGAGCAGAACATCCGGCGATGGGGTCCGAGCGCGGGGAAGATGTTCACGACGAACTCGCCGGTGCGGATCATCCTGCCCGGCCTCGGTGATGTGAACGAGCTCGAGCAGATCTCCCGATTGACCGGTGAGCGCGAAGAGTGGTGGTCTCCGATCCAGGCTCCTCGGCAGACGAAGGTGATGACCGCGCCGGAGATTCGCGGAATGCCTGCTGACCAGGCATTGATGATCTACCGGGGTGCGGCCCCGGCCTTGGTCCATCTACCGCTGGTGTGGGACATTCCGCACTGGAAGAAGCGGGTGCTCGACTCTCAGGAGGTCTACGACTGGGTCTGTGAGACGGGGGAGCTGCCCGATTGGGCCTGGTCCCACTCGGGCGGGGAAGTGATGCTCGGATGAGCGGGTACACACCGGGCCGGCTGTCGTGGCGGCATCTCGACCAGGAACAAGCACAACAGTTGTGGGACGAGTTGATCGACTGGGTGGAGTGGTTTCGCGGCTGCTACCGGCTCACCGATCGGATCAAGGGCTGCTGGTATCGGCACCCGAAGATGGTCGAGGAACTGACGGCGGCGATGTCGGCGCACAAGGTCGCCTACGAACAGCTCGGCGACGGTCAGGTGCATTCGTGGTCGCCGGGAAGCTGGCACTACCAGGTCTATCAACCGCTTCTGCAACGGCTGGCGGCCAACTCCGACGAGTTCGGCGACTGTATCGACGGGCGCTGTGAGCCCCCGACGGTGCAGGTCACGCTGCTTGATGGGGTGCGGGAGTGGATCGCGGCGGACATCGCGGCGCGGCCGACCCCGATCGCGGCGGTGGTCGCTGCGACCGGATCGCTCCCGGACTCGGGCAATGGGCGGGGCCAGCGGTGATCGACGCTGCGCGGATGGTCGATCTGATCGACTCAGGCGATGCCGAACCGGTCGAACCTGACGACGAGTTCGGGCCGGTCTCGTATGACGGTCACGTCTGGCAGTGGTCCGACGATACGGAGGGATACGTGCGGACCTAGAGACTACCGGGGAACATCACCAGGCCGGACTCACCACCCGGCCGTTCCTCGGTGTGGTGGCCGGTCGTTGGAAGTGCCCGCTCAGGTACCGAGGGCCGGCCACCACGATCAAATTGAGATCACTAAGAGATCGCGCGGATAAGGCGTGAGTCAAAGGCTGTGGGCGGGTCGTATGTCCCACCTGTGGTGCGTTCGGGAAGCAGCGCTTGGAACTGGCCCACAACGGGTCGGTGATGAAGTTGGGGAGGACAGGCACGGCGTCTTCTGTGTGTTGTCAGCAGAGGGAACAGGCGCGCCCACCCTGCGGCAGAGGTGCAACTGCGGCAGGGGCGAGCGTCGTGATGTTCGATCTATGCGTCGGCCGGGGCAGCACCCGGAGACCGGCCGATGACCACCGCGCCGAGGACCAGTCCTGCGATCGCCAGCACCGCAGCAACGAGGAACGGATCACCAGCGTGCAGGGCCGGAGCGAACCCGATTCCCACGTAAACGGCCACACCGGTCGCACCGCCGAGCTGGTCGGCGGCGCGCTGGACGCCCGAGGCGATCCCGGCGTCATCGTCCGTGCTCCCACTGACCGCGATGTACTGCAGGCCGACAAGACCGAAACCCATACCCGCCGCGATCAGCAGCATCGCCGGGAACAACCATGCCGCCCCACCACCGAGGACAGCGGCGACAGCGACCGCGACCATCGCGCCTGCGGCGCAGACGAGCCCGATCATCACACACGCACGCGCACCCCAGCGCTCGAGCAGGTGCGGCACGAGCATCGACGCCGCGATCAGCGCCACCGCCAGCGGCAGCATCGTCAATCCTGCCCCGAGCGGCCCGATGCCGAGCCGGTCCTGCAGATAGAAGGTGAACAACAGGAACGAGGTCGACAGCGCTCCGCTGAGCAGCATGGTGGTCAGGTTCGCCCGCACCCGGGAGCGGTCGGCGAAGAACGCCAACGGGACCATGGGGTTCGGCGACCTCGCCTCGACCTTCACGAACCCGATGGCGGCTGCTGCCGCACCGACCACCGCGGCCATGCTCAGCCACGGACTCGTGCCGGGTCCGCCGGCCTCGACCACGGCGTAGACGAACAGCAGCGGGCACGCCGTCAGCAGGAGCGCGCCGGGTAGGTCCAACCGAACCTGTCTCCTGGGTGCGGAGCGGTCGGCCGGAACCAGGAAGAGCGCAGCCACGATCACGATCAGGATGAACGGCACCGAGATGAGGAAAATCCAACGCCATCCCAGGTGGGCAGTAATGATCCCGGACAGGGCGAACCCGACGACCAGGCCGCAGCTGGCCACGGCCGCCCACACGCTCAGCGCGCGCGAGCGGCGCGGACCCTCGGGGAACAGCAGCACGATGGTCGCCATCGCCGCGGGCAGCGCGACTGCCTCACCAACTCCCTGCAGGAGACGAGCTGCGACCAATATCGGGAATGAGGGGGCCAGTCCTGCCAGCAGGGACGCCGCGCCGAACAGGATTGTGCCTGCCAGGAGGGTGCGGCGGCGGCCCAGCAGGTCGCCGAGCCGCCCGCCGAGCATCAGCAGCCCGCCACCGGTAATCGTGTAGCCGACCACGACCCAGGTCAGGGAGTGGCCGTCGACGCCGTAGTCCGCACCGATCGCAGGCAGCGCGATGTTGACCACGGTCACGTCGACCGCGATAAAGAACTGCAGCATAGACATCGCACACAGCACGAGCCATGCGCGTACAAGGGCGGAACTGTGCCCGCGAGAAGTAGAGGAAATGCCTGAAAACATCGGGTGCTCCGTCGCTCTGAAGAGTTACCGAGCAGCACACAGGGCCGCTCCGGACTGGTTCACGAAGCGGCTGGACGTGCCAGATGAAAGTGTTGCTATGAGCTGGTCGTCCCGCCGCTAGCGGGACGACCAGGTCACTGCCGCGCAAGCGGCCGAGCACGAAGCGCCGGACATGCCTGAAACCCTATCAGCGAGCATCCACTCTCATGTCACAGCCGTCTGCGTCTGCACCTATCCGCGCAATCTCTAAGGGTGGCGGAACCGAGTTCATAGCAATTGCTCCCAACGAGACTGCGGACTGGCAACGGCTTGAATTCTGACGGGTGAATGTTTGCGGTGGGAGGTCTCTTCGGCTTACCTGACCTGGTGAAGTGTCTTAAGGAGTTGGCCAAGAAGTGGAACGTGGAGCAGTACGCATGGGGGGCTGGTCTTTGCTTCGCAGGAACCCTCCTGATCGCACTGTTCATTGCCGCAGGAACTGCGTCTTTAGGCGAATGGATAACGCGAGCAGTTGCTATCGCTTCGGTCGTGGTCGCGATGCTTTCCCGCCAACAATCAAAGCGTTCGGCCGACGCGGCTCAACAGAATGCCGCTCTCGCTGCTGCCCAAGAGGTTCGGCGACGTCACAGATTGGTCCTAGACCCTCACCCCATCCCGTACAGACATGTACTCCGTAATGCCGGAACGGTCGCGGCAACGCAAGTGGAGGTCGTCAATAGCGACGACTTTGCCCATGTCAAGTTCGTAGGAGTCGACGACCCTGTCTCCATTGCTCCTGGACAGTCACGGGCAGTGGACATGGTGACTACCTGGGGAGGCGGGGGCGTCCAAGCCACCTTCGAATGGATTCCGGAAGGTGAAACTGAGAAGAAGACATGGACTGAAGTGATTTACCCGTCTGCATCAGAAGCCGCAGACCGGGGGAAGGATCAGCAAGCAAAGGATGCTCGCAAGCACAGAGAAGAAGACATCGATCGGGAGTACCGGCGTGAACTCCGCTCGCTGATTCTCCAGCTCGGGGACGCGTACGCCCAGTACAAGGTAGATCCGACTGGCCCGGGAAATCGCCTTCGCGTTCAGCTACTTACGGCCGCGCTGCCGCCGAGGCTTGCCCGAGAAATCGGGTATGAGGTCGACGTTCCGCGAGATGTGTGGGGGCCGGATGAATACCCGTTCCACCATCACCTGGACCCGGCCGACGCTCATCTTATCGAGGACATCGTGCCGGAGCTCGAACTGATCTGGAATATGCGCCAGGTCGAAGGCACTCGCGTATACGGTCCCACCGGTGCACCCGGACCTGAGGAGGAACCCCGAATTTGGTGGGCTGTTCAAGGTTATGTCGATCGAGTAAAGGATCGGGAGGCGGGAGTACGTCACCTCCGCAGGTCACCTAGAGACCAACAACACCACGATGAAGCGATGGCCGACATACGGCGATTTCAGGAGCGCATGAACTCGGTCCATCAGACGGAAAGTGATTCCATTTCTCCCCAAGCCGATGGGAACGAATGACGTTAGATCGGGTTAGACGCGCCAGCTTCTTTCCTTACCATGCCCGAAGTCGGGGCGTGGCTCTGCTTCCATGCCGGGCCTGCGATGCTCGGGTTCGTGATGTTCCTGCTGTTCGCGCAGCTTGGAATGTTGGCGTTCGATGTGTGTCCAGTCGAGTGCGGCGCGGCGGTCCTTGGGGCGGCCTCCGGCGAAGGTGTCGTTATCGGTGATGTGATGGGCACTGCGGTAGGCGGCGGCGTCTGCGATGGTGGCCCGCCACAGGGCAGCGTGTTCGGGATCGTCGGGGCAGGCACCGAGGTTCGAATGTGCCCAGGTCGGTGCGGTGTCGTCGGTGAGCTGGTCGCGGTAGTCGCGGTGGAGCTCGGCGATGGTCTGGTAGTCCTCGCGGATCGTGGCGGCGAGTTCGGGGTCGATGGTGTCGGCGTCGGACACGGGCGCGACGACCCATTCGGGTGCGTCGGGGTTCGTGAGGTCTCGGCCCTCGGCGGCGATGCGGTCGAGTTCGGCGAGCAGCGTGGTCGCTGGGGCGGTGGCTCCGGCCCGCTCTGCCAGATCGGCCACGACCTCCTCAATGCTCGCTCCGCTGAGGCGGTGGAGGTGTTCGATGCGTCCGGCGATGGCCTGGGCGCGTTCGTCGTCGGTCTGCAACGCGAGCGTGGGCAGGTGCTCGGTGATGGTCTCTTCGTGCTCAGTGAGCCATGCGGTGGTGCGGCGGGCAATCAACTCGGTCAGGGGCTTGGCCATGTCGGAGCGCAGCGCGGCCGCGGTGGTGTCGGTGCCGTTTGCGGCCAGGCGTTCGTGGTGCCAGGTGAGCAGGTTGATCGGGTCGACGCCGGCTTGGGCGGCGCGGTGGAGCTGGCGGGCGAGCAGTCGTGCGGAGGATTCTTCGGCGATGCGGGCACCGAGTTCTTCTCCGAGTGCAGCGGTGGCGAGGGTGCGAACTCTCTGTGTTTCGAGCAGTGCGGAGGTGTCGCGGTAGCGGCGGATGATCTCGCCGATGCCGGTGTCTGCGGCCGCGGCGCGGTCGGTGGTCGCGATGTAGCGGCGGGCGCATTCGACCGCGAAGTCGTGCATTTCCGCGTCGGTGTGGAGCGGGTCGCGGATCGGTAGCGGCGGCAATGTCGGGTGTTCGGTGAACTGGCCGACGATGGCGCGGGTGCGGTGGGCGAGGACCGCTCCGATGTCTTTCGCTCCGGCGAGGGGGCCTTCGGCGAGGGCGTGTCCGAGGAGTGTGCGGGTGCTGTAGCCGTGGTCATGGGCATCGGCGAGGAGCTGGCGAAGCTGCGCCCATCCTTCGGTGCCTTCGATGGTGGCGGCAATCTGTTCGGGCAGGGTGCGGCGCATCTCGGTCTCGAGTGCGTCGTCGCGGAGGCGGCGTTGGGCGGCCAGATATGCCTCGCGCAGCCGCTCCGGGTCGGTGGCGTGGGCGGCTTGTTCGGCGAGTTCTTCGGTGGCGGTGCGGTGGCCGTTGTCGGTGGCGACGACGGTTTCGAGGATCATCCGGCCGGTGGAGACGTTCTTGTCTTCTAGGTGCGGACGCTCGGTGTCGAGGTTGACGGGCGCGTCGACCGGGACGTAGATCCGGTTGTCGGTGCGGGCGCGGGTGACGGCCACATACAGCCCGGAGCGGTCCATCTCGGCGGTGATGATGGCGTGGGCGGTGTCGACGGTGACGCCCTGGGCGCGGTGCACGGTGGAGGCGTAGCCGAGTTGCACGTGGGTGCTGATGTAGTCGGCCGGCAGGGTGATGACGCCGCCGTGTTCGAGGTGCCGGACGGTCAGTGCGCCGCGTTCGGAGACGACATCGAGTACTTCCCATAGGTCGCCGTTTCGCACGAACGCTCCGGCTTTCTTTCCGCCGGAGGGGTTCAGATCGCGGCGGTTGCTGCGGGTGAGCACGATGTCGCCGCGGCCTGCGGTGAGTTCGTCGGCGAGGGCGATGGTGGTGGATTCGTCGCTGGTTCCGTCGTGGCGGCGCACGGCCTGGACTTGGATGTTCGCTGCCGTGACGTCCTCGCGGGTGGGCAGCATGACGATGGATTCTTTGCCGTCGGCGAGGTCGTGGAGGTAGTTCTCGACGGCCTGGCCGATCATTTCTTCGCGTGTTCCTTCGCGCACGAGGTCGCGTTCGTAGATCAGGTCCAGGCCGGTGGAGTCACCGGATCGCAGCAGCATCGAGTTTTCGGCTTGGGCGGTGTCGTTGCCGAATCTGACCACGGTGTCGAGTTCGGGAGCGTCGGTGTTCTGCGCCAGATAGCGCAGCATTCCGCCGGTTTCCACAGCGTCGAGCTGGGCCGGGTCACCGAGCAGGCGGACGACTGCGCCACGTTCCTTGGCGATCTCGACGACGGCGGCGAGGTCGAGGGTGGAGGCAAGGGATGCTTCGTCGACGAGCAGCATCGTGCCCGGTGCGATGTCGATGCCGGCCGGGAGTGTGCCGGGGCGACTGCCGACGAGACCGCGCCAGGGGTAGGTCAGGGAGGCCAGGGTCAGGCCGGTGACGCCGACTTCTTCGCCGAGTGTTTCGGCGGCGACTGCGGAGGGTGCGAGGGCTATGACGCCCCGGCCTTCGTTCTGCCATGCCTGCACGACGGCTTTCATGCTGGTGGTCTTGCCGGTTCCTGCGGGTCCGACACCGACGGCCAGCAGTGCCCCGGATTGCAGGAAGTGCTCGGTCAAGGTGCGCTGGCCGGCGTTGAGGTTGCGCCCGGTTTCGGCGCGCATCGTCTCGTACACCTCGTGGATCGAGGCGCTGCGAGCGGTGAAGACAGTGGGTTCGCTGGTGGCCGATACCAGCATCGTTTCGGCGTCGAGGATGCGCTGGGAGCTGTGTTTGTGGCTGCCGTGGTGGGACAGAACGAAGTCGCCGTTACGTCGGCGCAGACGCCTCGGGATCGCGGGCAGCTCCACGCGTGGGGTGGTGACCGACAACTCCACGACCGGTTGGTGAGTCGATCGACTGCCGTCGGTAGGTGTCGAGGTCGGGGAACGTCTCACCGCCGAGGTGGGCCTGGACTGCGGAGACGATGTGTGGCAGTTGCCAGCGCGAGCGCTTGGACTCGAGCTTGGTGATCACGGCTCGGGCGTCGTCGTCGAGGCTGCGGCGCTGTGGCCTCGGGGCGTGAGCGGCGGCGAAGGCGTCGCGGACGAGCTGGTCGACGGCCTCATTGCCGCCGAGGATTTCGGCGGCCTTCTCGCGCCATTCTGCGCGCATCTCGGCGAGTGATTTCGCGTCGGCCTTGCCTTCGCGGGTGTCGAGGGTTGCTTGTTGATAGAGCTGATACATCGTCTTGGCGTCGGGCATCCGCTGGTACTTGGCGCGGTACTCGGCCACGAGTTCGTCGCGGCGGGCTTCGATTGCGTTGCGGCGGGAGCTGAACATCTCGAGCATATTGCGCGGGATAGCGGCCAGTTCGACGACGGGTTGCTTGCCTTGCTCGATCTCGCGGTGGGTCAGCTCAAGGCCGAGTTCGGTGCTCAGGCGCTGCATCACTTCGGCGTTGAATCGCTGCGAGGCGGCGACGGCGAAGCGGAACATTGTCGATCCGTCGACGGCTCGCCACTTGCTGTCTTCGGCGGCCTGGGTCTTGATCGACACGACGGCGTGGGTGTGCAGGTTGGGGTCCCCGCAGCGGGAATCGAAGTGCTTGTAGAGGGTGGCGACGAAGCCGTTGGTGTCGATCTGTTCCTCACCGTTGCGGCCGACGCGGGTGAAGCAGGCGTTCTCTTCGAGCCACCGGAGGGTGTCTTTCACCGTGGCGTCGACGATGCGTTCGATCTCGATGCGCGTCTCGTTCGGTGCCAGTGCCCACAGGCTCGACACGCTCTTGGGCGGTGTGAAAACCAGGTCGTGTCCGGCTACCGGGTGTCGTACTTTGCCCTTCTCGTGGGCGATCCAGTTCCGCAATTCGGCCTCGTTCGCGACCGGGCGGCCGTGCTTGTCCTGGAACATTCCTCCGGCGATGCGGTCGAGGATCGCAGCGGATTCCTCCTTACTCGGGGCGTGTCCGTGGGTGTCGGCGTACTCGGCGATTTCGGCCGCGTGTCGGTCGAACAGCTCGACGTTGTTCTTGAAGGTTGGGAACTTCCGACCGAGTCGGGCGAGCCGGATTGCGTCCTCCGAAGGGACGCCTCGATCGATGAGTTCAGCGATCAGGGCGTCGGCATTCGGATGGAGACCTTCGCCAAACAGGGCCTTCATTTGCGCCTCGGTGACGACATCTCCGACCGAGATTCGGTCGGCGTTCTCGGTGTGGATGTCGTCGAGAAGGTCGTTCAAACCGTCGACGCCGGAGCCGAACCATTCGCCGGGCGGTGTGCCGTGCGCGGTGTAGTAATCAGTCAGTTCTGCTCCACGTTCACGCTCGCGGTCGGCTGTGGCGACCTGACGTGTCAGGTACTCGTAGCCGTCCGCTGCGTGCAGGACGTGGAGGGTCATCACGGGCTCGATCTTAGCGGTACGAACGTGCAGGTTGGGAGCGGGATTCCCGAATGTCAGTAAAACTGCAAGAGGTGTGTCCTCTTTCTTCTGCTGCCAGTGCCTGGATACGGTGCGATGTAGATCGGTGTAGCCGGCGGTCGCAGTCCGCCCAGGCGAAGCGACGGGTTTGGTCAGGCTGCTGGTTTAGACTCGGCGTGAGTTGTTGTAGACGGGAAGGCTGTCGCAGTGAGTGGTTCGGGGGATGCGGTGCACAACGAGACGAAGGTGATCTCGGCGCGCAGTCAGGCACGGTCGAAGTTGTCGGAACGGCGCGCTGAATTGCTCAAGCGGATCAGCGACAACCAGCGCGACCTCGAGCGCGCGTTGGCGTCGCTGGAGAAGGTGGACAAGGCCGCTGTTCGTCGGGATGCGGCGATCGCCAAGGCGAACGAGGAGTTCGAGAAGAAGAAGGCTGCGGCCGAACTCGCGGCGGGAAGGTCGCTGGCGCAGGTTGCTGGACGTGGCGAGACCGCGACCTCGATCTCCGAACTCGTCGATCTGGACGTGGCGATGGTGCGCCGGTTGGTGAAGCTGGCCGAAGAGAACAACGACTCGACGCCTCCCGCACAGGGATCGAGCGAGGGCGGCCGTGAGGCGAAGGCACCGACGCCCGACGTGCCGGTAGCTGCTTCCGGCTCCTGATCGGGCAGCAAGCAACGGCGCGAGGTCAGAGACGGAGCCACTGTGTGGTGGGAGCCAGGCGATGAGATCGAACGGACTCGCTTCTTCCAGCGCGTGGTGTACGGACCGGACCTGGATTCCTGTCACCTCTCTGTCACCTCTGGGTGGGTGCGCTCGGTGACGACGACTACGGACGGTTCTGGATAGCTCGGGGCGGTCATCAAATCGTGGTGCGACCGCACCGCTACGCGCTCGCTGTGGAGCTGGAACGTGGGCCTCGACGACGACGAAGTGGCGATGCACCGGCGTTGTGACAATCCGCTGTGCGTCAACACGGGCGACGGTGATGTCTTCGCTGCCCATGTGGTGCTCGCGTCGGCCGCTGAGAACATGGCGGACATGGGGCGTAAGGGTCGCGGCGGGGACCGTCGGTTGTCGTTCGGTGCCGACCGTGCCGAAGGTGCTCGACGCTCACGAGCGGTGCGCGAGGCGGTGTTGCGATATGGCTGGGATCGGCACGCGATCGAGACAGCCCTGTACGACGGGGCGCAAGGAACGCTGTGGTAGTTGGCAGGCGATCGTCTTCTGATGTGTCGAGGCGGTTGGTGTGACCACGGTGGATATTCGATGATGAGAGTTGACCGCTGCACGAGAGTCGGGGCGGTGTCGGAGACGTTAGGGGTTCTCATGCAGCGCAGTGAAGCGGAAGCGGCCTTGCTCTATGCCGTCCTCGAGGTGATGCCGATTTCGGACCTGGCTCTCGATGCGGCGGTCGCCGGCATACCGGTGCTGGACGTACCCCGAACTCGCGGCATCGACATCTGCTTCTCGGATAAGCCGGACATTCTCTGACGGCTCGCCTGAATCGCACCGTGACGATGCGCGGTCGTCGCACTGCGGTTGGGCGTCGTCCCGGCACGGTGGCGCGGATCCGTGCGCGAGCTGCGGGAGAAGCCGGGCGAAGGGGCTCGATGCCCTGAGCTCGGCCCTGCGCGCTGCGGAGGTGCGGGCGGGTTCGTTGGTGAGTTAGAGATAGGGCGAGGCCCCGCACCGGTCGGTGCGGGGCCTTGTGGTGTGCTTGTCAGTCCTCGGGGGTGAATCCGAATTCGGGGAGGACGTTTCGACCGGCCTCGAGGACTTCTTGCACTCCTTTGGCGTGCAGGCCGTGGTCGACAACTTGGCGGATGAGAAGCGCGAGCTTGGGGATCTGGGTCTCGTGGGCTACTCCGTTCTCGATGGCGTCGAGGGCGACGGCGGCGCGGACTCCGTAGCCGTGTGCGTAGGCGACGGCGGCGAGGACGGACAGGATCGTAAAGCGGGCGTAGCCGGAGGTCTTGCGGGCGGCGTCGGTCAGGATGGCGACGGCGGCGACGTTGCGGGAGAAGTACAGGGCCACGTCGCGGGCGCGGGGGTTGTCGGTGAGGGTGATCGCGACGGCGACAGCTTCGGGGTAGGTCAGCTCGCGGGGCGCTTCGATCGCGTCGCGCAGCGTCTCGAGGTTCGCGGCGTCGGTGATCTCGGGAGCCTGGGCGCGGGCCTGGCGCGCGTCCCACTGGCGCTCGAACAACACTCCGAGGTCTTCGGCGGGCGCGAGTTCGGTGGCGAGGGCGTCGCGGCTGGGGGCAATGGGTGCGCGGCCGTCGATGACCCCGAGGACAGCAACGGTGCTCGCGAGGATGTCGCCGAGTTCGCCGGATTCGGCGCTGGGGAAGTTGAAGAAGGTCTCACCGGCGGCGTACTCGGGCAGGACGGCGGCGATGGGCACAGCCAGACCGAGCGTGTAGGCGTGGCGGGTGGCGGCGAGAAGGGTTTCCTCTGCGGTGTCCCCGTTGGGATGGATGCTGACGAGCGCGGCGATAGTGGCGTGGAAGTCGGCGGACTCGGCGGCGGCCATGAGCTTATCGAGAGCGACAACGGCGGTGGCGTTGTCGTGATCGAGGCGAGCGAACGGGCCGGTCGTTCCCTGGGAATCGAACAGGGCGATGACGAGGGATTCGTTCGGGACCATGCCGAGGAAGGCTGGGATGCCTTCGATGAACTGGGCGGTGTTGAGGCGGGTAACGGGGGCGTTCTCGTTGTTATTCATGACTCAATGTTACATCTTTTTTGATGATTTTTCGATGTTTTGTTGGTGTTTTTCCGGTGCTTTTCTGGTGATGGTGGTCACGCGTTTTTAGGGTCTGACCTGCGGTTTTGCGGGTGTAGCGGGGGTTCGGTGGCGGTGGTGGAGCGGGTACCTCGGTCGGTCGGTGCGGCCTGGTGAACCGGGCGCGGTGACTGCCGGGCAAGGGCGGGTTTTCCCTTGCTCGGTGGTCGGCGGGTCCGGTAGGGCCGTGGTGTGGCGACCGGGCGCGGTGCACGCGGAGCATCGGGAACCTTGGGAGGGAGGGACAGGGGTTCGGGGGCGGAGCCCCGGGATCGGTAGAGCCGACACGCACGGCAGACGAGCCGGGGCACACTCCTAGCCAGGGCGAGGGGGCACCGTCCGCCGGCCGCGGGAGCATACGTTTGCCGGCCCCGAGACCAACGAGGCAAAGATCCGACTGCCACACCGACCACCGAGCACACTGCTCGTCGACACCCGACACGAGCCTAAGAGGGTCCAGGGACGGGTCGATTCCGAGATCGATCGCCTGACCCGTCATGACTGGTCAGGCGATATTTTTTCCCATCCCACATGGGGTGGCCTGGTTAACACTTGCGTTATTGGCTAGGCCCTGGATACTCTGCACGTAGTAGCTGGAGATGAAATAGTTCTCTGAGCGCTAATTCCGGAACCCACGCTGATGCGTGGGTTTCCGCGTTTCTAAGGTCATAGCCGCAGTTCATAATCTCCTCATGCTGCTGGCGTACATCGACGAGATCGGCGAGACGGGTGCGTTCGTTGCCCGCGACCACGCGCGCTACAACACAAGCCCCGCGTTCGGATATGGGGGCTTGATCCTTCCTAGTGAGAATGCGCGGCGTTTCGGCCAGATCTTCACGCACGAGAAGCGAGAGGTCTTCAAGAACGAGATCGAGGCGGCAGAGCATCCGGGCCGGTGGGAGCGCAAGGGCTCGAGCATCTTCCGGCCCGATACCTTCGACAAGTTCCCCCAGCAGATCCGGGTGTTCAGCACTCTGGTTCGCGCAGTACGCAGCCTCGGCGGCCACCTCTTCTACTACGCCGATGAGAAGCCGCTCGGGACGCCCAAGCAAACGAATCTCGACACCGACGTCCGAGAGACGAACGCGATGCGGGAAACTCTCAACCGGATTGCTCGGCACGCCGACCGCCGGGAGTCCAATGTCATGGTTATGATTGACCAGATCAATGAGCGCACGCGGGCGGCCCGGCTTCCGGCCATGTACGAGCACATCCTAGGGCGAGCATCCGATTATCCCGAGATGCGCCGCATCGTCGAGCCTCCAATGCACATTGACAGTGTCTTGAGCTCGAACATCCAGTTCGCCGACTGGGTCGCGGCCTGCGTGACTCGTGCGATCGAATACCAGCTGATTCAGGAGTCTCCCTATCAGTGGGTGACGAAAGAACGTGCACTGCCGTCTATCAGGGGCTCTTTCACCCGTGAGTCGAAGCTCCATCTGTGGCAACGAAGCCTTGCCGACTTCCACAACTCCGACGTCTTCCGCGCCGATCGCCCCTTGTATCCCCGTCCGCAGGGACAACTCCTCGGAGACGGAAACCTTGCCCAGTTCCGAAAGATCAAAGCCGCAGCCGAACGAGCCGGGAGCGGAGCGACACAGCGTCGAGTTGACCGTGGTTG
This sequence comes from Rhodococcus sp. B50, assembly GCF_013602415.1. NCBI lineage: Bacteria > Bacillati > Actinomycetota > Actinomycetes > Mycobacteriales > Nocardiaceae > Rhodococcus > Rhodococcus sp. B50. Next base: position 69,622 of record NZ_WPAG02000001.1, read on the forward strand.
TCCTTCTGCCCCTATGAACTGGTGACATCCTTGCAGA